>CAUYTY010000255.1 GCA_963575655.1 Gammaproteobacteria bacterium
AAAACCCATAAGCCTGATTGCAAAGGTACTCCAGGCGCGAAGTGAGGGAATTGGCCTTAACGCTGCCTGCCGACTTTTTGAAATAGCAAAAAATACGTTATTAGAAATTGAAAATAAGAAATAAGAATAAGGGAAGACAAAATCGTAAGCGAGGCCGGAAACGTTCTAAATAATCCAAGTTGCCACCTATTCAAAATTCGGGATCGCATCCAATCGTCCCCCCTCAATCCCCCCGTAAACGGGGGGAGGTCTGCGGCCTACTCCTTCCCCGTTTACGGGGAGGGTTGGGGAGGGGGCAAGTAGGTGGCAACTTGGGTTAATTAGACCTTATCGGAAACCTCCTCATCACCCACCACAGTCAATATAAATCATGAGGTTGCGTTGTCCGGCAGAGCTAGGTAGGGGGTTTCCGATAAGGTCTATTCAACAAGCCATCAAAAATGCGGGCCATATTCTGGAATATTTACCCCCTTATTCACCAGATTTCAATCCCATCGAACATAAGTGGGCGCAATTAAAGGCGATTGACAAAAGAGAACGCCGTACTACCGAGGAAGTCTTCGCAAATTATGCGTAATCATTTTATGGTGGCTTTGCTATAGCTCCACATTTCATCCACTTCAGCACCTTCAACCTTTTGAATATCAACAACAATGTCATCTGCATTCAGTCTTTTCAGTAGTGACTGATTGACTGCCTCAATATAGGGTTCTTGTTTTTTTATTTCGCTAATAACCGTCCCGGCACTGGTCTATTTTGATTCTTGCTATAATCGATTGAAAATTATACACTATTCTATCTTAAGCTAAAATCATCCCATTTCCTGATAATTTGAAGAAGCTCTTAATGTTGACCACAATCCGCTGCCTTCATTGCAATTCTGAAGACTGCCGTATCTCCAAAACTTATAATACATCCAGCAACGGCAGCAGAAATCTTTATGAATGCAATAGCTGTCGGAATGTTTTTTCAGAAACAAAAGGAACATTTATGGAGAATATAAAAAAACCCATAAGCCTGATTGCAAAGGTACTCCAGGCGCGAAGTGAGGGAATTGGCTTTAACGCTGCCTGCCGACTTTTTGGAATAGCAAAAAATACGTTATTAGAATGGGAGAGAAAACTTTCTGATTTAAAAGGAACTTTGATGATCTATGCACTGGTGCATCAGTTTATTTCCCAGGTGATTGAGGGAGATGAACTATACACAAAAGTAAATAAGAACGTTCCGGTGGAAGAGAGCGAAGGCTGGACGATTATGCTGATGGAGCGTGCTAGTCGTTTTATTTGGGCATTAGGGTGTGGAAAAAAGGATCGCGCACTGTTTTTCTATGCAATACAGATTCTTAGGAATGTTGTTGAGCAAACAAGGGACATTACATTAGTTACGGATGGTGAGCGCCGTTATGGAAATTTGTTATTCGGAATTTGTTGCGAGGTATTTCGTTCTGGTCGTCGCGGACGACCACCAAAGGTGCTTCGTGAAGGAATTAAAATAAGAATTAAGAATAACTCAAGTTGCCACCTACTTGCCCCCTCCCCAGCCCTCCCCGTAAACGGGAAGGGAGTAGGCCGCAGAAGAGGGGACTGGTTCAGATTGCGCCCACTTATGTTCGATGGGATTGAAATCTGGCGAATAAGGGGGGTAAATATCCCAGAATATGGCCCGCATTTTTGATGGATTGTTGAATGTTCAATCGTTTATGAAAAGTTGCGTTATCCATCACAAGAACGCAATTGGGAGGAAGTTTTGGGAGTAAATCTTGGGTGATCCAAGAGTAAAACACATTACTAACCTGCGCGTTGGTTAGGGGACAAGCAAGTAAAAATAATCTATTATTAGTCAATACGTTCGCCAAATTTGATGACCACAGGAAGTTAGAGGGTATACTTAGCGGCCACTAATCCAGCTGCTCGCAGGGGAGGGCACTGGTCTATTTTGATTCTTGCTATAATCGATTGAAAATTATACACTATTCTATCTTAAGCTAAAATCATCCCATTTCCTGATAATTTGAAGAAGCTCTTAATGTTGACCACAATCCGCTGCCTTCATTGCAATTCTGAAGACTGCCGTATCTCCAAAACTTATAATACATCCAGCAACGGCAGCAGAAATCTTTATGAATGCAATAGCTGTCGGAATGTTTTTTCAGAAACAAAAGGAACATTTATGGAGAATATAAAAAAACCCATAAGCCTGATTGCAAAGGTACTCCAGGCGCGAAGTGAGGGAATTGGCTTTAACGCTGCCTGCCGACTTTTTGGAATAGCAAAAAATACGTTATTAGAATGGGAGAGAAAACTTTCTGATTTAAAAGGAACTTTGATGATCTATGCACTGGTGCATCAGTTTATTTCCCAGGTGATTGAGGGAGATGAACTATACACAAAAGTAAATAAGAACGTTCCGGTGGAAGAGAGCGAAGGCTGGACGATTATGCTGATGGAGCGTGCTAGTCGTTTTATTTGGGCATTAGGGTGTGGAAAAAAGGATCGCGCACTGTTTTTCTATGCAATACAGATTCTTAGGAATGTTGTTGAGCAAACAAGGGACATTACATTAGTTACGGATGGTGAGCGCCGTTATGGAAATTTGTTATTCGGAATTTGTTGCGAGGTATTTCGTTCTGGTCGTCGCGGACGACCACCAAAGGTGCTTCGTGAAGGAATTAAAATAAGAATTAAGAATAACTCAAGTTGCCACCTACTTGCCCCCTCCCCAGCCCTCCCCGTAAACGGGAAGGGAGTAGGCCGCAGAAGAGGGGACTGGTTCAGATTGCGCCCACTTATGTTCGATGGGATTGAAATCTGGCGAATAAGGGGGGTAAATATCCCAGAATATGGCCCGCATTTTTGATGGATTGTTGAATGTTCAATCGTTTATGAAAAGTTGCGTTATCCATCACAAGAACGCAATTGGGAGGAAGTTTTGGGAGTAAATCTTGGGTGATCCAAGAGTAAAACACATTACTATTGATGGTTCCGGTAAAGAGCGTTACACATACCAATCAACGCTCCAATGGCGTTCACTCGCCCTTTAGCATTCCAATCTTGCTTGCCAATCGGCGCGTAGCCATTGCGGCGTGGCATATCCACCGCGAATCCAGCCTCATCGACAAAAACTATGCTTCTCCCTTCTGCTTCATATACTTCCATTCGCTCTTGAAAGGCTGTTCTCTTCTCTTCATTTGCTTTTGGGTGTGATAGTGTTTTTTTCTTATAGCTGATTCTCATGCGTTTTAATGCTTGACCAATGCCGCTCCTACTCACCCCTAAACGTTTAGCTCGCTCGAATTGATAGGCGTCAGGGTGCATTTCAACATCACGCGCCAGCGATTTCCTATTAATTTTCGTGGCGGGTTTGTCACGAGTTAGTTTTGGCTCCAGGCGTGAACGTCAACGCGTCAAAGTGGCAATCCCAATACCAAAGCGGCTTGCGATTTCTGCGTAGGTGAGCTGTTCTTGTATGGCGAGCACTTTGCGACGGAAATCAATTGAATATGTCATGGGTTTAATCACTTTATAATGGCTTTGCTATACCGACCGTGACCTAGGCATTTTCAGAGAGTTACAAACGAATAACGCCCAAGAGTTGCTGGATTACTACCTCCACCCGGCGGGCCTGTTGGTGGAACCAGCAGAGGGTCGCATCCAGTTTGCCCACCTGAGCTTTCAGGAATACCTATGTGCCGAATATCTGTACGGCCAAGCTTTGGCTAAGGGCAGCCGTCGCTTTTTGGATGAGACCCGGCGGCTCTTACTGGATGAATTGCATCAACCTGGTTGGGACGAGGTGGGTATGCTCTTCCTCACCATCCATGCCCTGCAAGGCGCACAGACCCAAGGCAGTGCCCATCAAGAGGTGCTGGCCGAGCTAGACCTGGCCCATAGCGCCGAGGCTCGTCTGCTAGTGGCCGCCCTCACCGGTCGAGAGTTGGACTACAGCCCAGCGGAACGGCGCCGCTGGTTACCTCTGGCCCTGGCGGCAGCCTTGTTACACCCCAACGCGGGATTGGCCTGGCGTTTCAAAGAGGTACCGAAATGGGAGGAATCGGGCCTTACCTTAGAACGTGCGCTGTTGCGTGCAGAGGACCCTTGGATCGAGTTACGTGCCCGCCTCCTGGCTGACCCACCCAGCGTCTGTAGTAGCGCGGGAGAGTGGGAGGAATCTGATCTAGTCAGAACGAAGGCAGACCGCTGGCGTAATCCCACAGGCAACTCGACCTGGGATGTGGATGAGCAATTCGGTGCTGAGGATGCCCGTGCCTCAGCATTGCTGTTGACCTTATTGGGCGCGGGTTGGGGCCTAACATCCGAGGCCAGCCCAACCGCCCCCCCCCCCCCCCAGGACACGGACCTGGCCGACTGGCTGGTTCGGCGGGCTCCCCCGTTATACCTGCGTGGCGAAGATAACCTTCCAGAACCCAACAATACCGCTCTGGCCCTGGACACCTTATTGCCGAGTCGGGGCCATCTTTGGTGGGAAGCTCTACGTCAGATACCCCTGGATCTTTGGATGCTGCAAGGGGAGGCAGTGGACGATGAGGATTTCTTCTCCTTCTCCTTTAGCCAACCAGTAGTCCTGTTAGCTATTTATCCCCAGGAGACGCTCCCGGCAGAGGCCCGTCTAGCTCTAGCGGCCTATCAATGGCTGCTACTGGTCGAATCTTTGGCCGCAGGCCAAGGATTCGACCAATTTTCGTGGTCGTGGTCGTGGTCGCGGTCGCTGTCGCTGTCGCTGTCGCTACGCGACCTACTCACCAAGATGGAAAAATACGTAGAGAAACTACCAGAAGCCGCCTATGAGCAATTTTCGCTAGCCCTAGAACGTTTCGGCTATCGCTACGCTGCCTTGGATTGGTTTGCCGAGCAGGCGGATCACCCAGAACTGATGTTGGCTCGCGGCCTGCGCCCTGGCCAACCTATTCCCCCCGAGTTTGATCTGTTTGATGCGCAGGGCCACCCTCGGCCTCAATGGCCCCGCACGGCGCTGGTCCGGGCGCGGGCCTGGTTGGAGGTGGATGAGAACCTGCTGAATTGGACCTTCCCCGAGGGACTACCGGAGGGGGAACGGCAAGATCTGCTGGGGCAATTGGCCCTTTTGCGTAGCCAACCCTGGTCCCCGCAAGCGGCCTTGGATGCGCTGTTGTCCGATTGGCCCGAGAATGAGCCTGAGTGGGGTACTACCTTAGCGGACGCAGAGGTGCCGCTCCTCCGAGTTTGCGAGCAGATCCTTGCTGAATTAGGGAATGACGACGTGGCCTAAAGCTCTCCGGCTAGAGCACCCCAGCGGTCTCGATTACGGCAACGGGTAGCGGTGCGGGGAGGCGTTCACGGCCATCGTCTTGCGCTGGTAGACGAACCACGATGACCGCCCCGCCACCGACGGGGTTCTCGGCCCAGATCCAACCGCCATGCTCCTCAATGATGCGCTTGACGATGGCCAACCCCAGCCCCGTACCCCGAACCTTGGTGGTCACATAAGGCTCGAAGAGCCGCTCCATAATGTGCTCCGGGATCCCCGGTCCACTGTCCTCTACCCGCAACTCCACACAACGACAGTTTTCCTCATTGATGCGCCGAGTACGCAGGGTGATCCCTGGATGTTCCGTCCCGGCCGCCGCCTCCAAGGCATTTTTGATCAGGTTATGAAGGAGTTGACGCAACCGCCCGAGGTCAACCTCGACCAACGGTAGGTCCGGGTCTAGGTCCAACTCGAACGTTGGCCCCTCGTGACCACGATAGAGATCCATCACCTCGTTGATGATGGTGTTAAGCAGGAGCGGGCGTGCATCCATCTTGGGGGTACGGGCGTACTCGGAGAAGGCGTTCACCATCTCCTTCATCACCTCGACCTGCTGGATGATGGTGTGGGTGAGGCGATTCAGGATCTCCGCGTCCTCGGGGCTCATCCGCTTGAGATATTTGTGACGCAGACGTTCGGCGGAAAGCTGGATGGGGGTAAGCGGATTCTTGATCTCGTGGGCTAAACGCCGCGCCACCTCGCTCCAGGCCATGGCGCGCTGCGCCTGAAGGAGAGTGGTGATGTCATCCAACACGACCACCTGCCCCCGCTCCATCCCGACCAACTCGGTTAATACCGTCCCGTGACACATCAACACCTGACGCCCGGTTCCAGGGCGACTCAGGGTTACCTCTTGGCGCCAGTCCGCACTCCCGGCGGTGAGGTGGTTCTCCAGGACCTCCAGCAGGGGCGCTAGCTGGGGACGATCGCTGACTAGATGCTCTAGGGCGACCCCGTGTTCTAGGTCCACCGCCAATATCTGGCCAGCCGCACGGTTGGCGCTTCGCAAAATACGATGGAGATCCAGCGTGACTACCCCGGAGGAAAGGTGGGCCAGGATCGCCTCCAGGTAGGCACGTTGCCCCTCTACCTGAACCTGGCTACGGCGTGCTGAATCTCGGGCCAGGGCAATCTTCTCGATCATGTCGTTAAAGGAGGCCACCAGTAGCCCCAACTCGTCGTTGGCAGGGGTCGGCAGACGGACATCGTAATCCCCGGCCGCCACGGCGCGCGTCGCACGAGCGAGGTTCGAGACCGGCGCGGTCAGGTGTCGGGCCGAGAAAAAAGCCGCCCATACCGCCATCGCCAACGAGAGCAGTAGCACCAAGGCGAGGGTCAGGGAAAAACTGAACTTGAGCGGCTGTCGTAGATAGGACAACTCGCGATATTGGTCATAGGCCCCCTGGATGCTGCTTGCCAGGGCCGAGAGACGTTCGGCAACGGGAAATAAGGCGTGCAAGACCAGACTGCTATTCCCCAGCACCGGCATGGCGGTGAATATTTTGAGCGCCACCCGTACCTGCATCCCGGTGCCCGTGCCCGGTTCGGGGGTTAGTCCCACGTAGGAACCATCTTGGCGCACCCGTTGGAGCACGGTTTCACTGAGGCGATGGGGCAATACTACGGTGGGATCAGCGTGGCTGGCCGCCACGAATTCGCCGGTTGGGGTCACCAGGGTTAATTCGGTCGCCCCGCTCCGGATCCGCAGATCATCGAGGGTCAATACCGTCAGGCGGTCTTGATTATCGGAAAGTTCGGTAGCCAACCGTGCGACTTGTTTCAGTCGCTCGCGCATCGTTGCATCCATGGCGGTGCGTCCAAGGTCGAGGCTTTCATCCAGAGTTTTACCAATACGGGCATCAAACCAACTATCAATAGCCCGATCCAAAAAGCCCTGAGCAAAGTAATACACCGTACTCGCCGGAACCAACGACAACGCCACAAATACCGCAGCGAGGCGTAGCGTCATCCGTGAACCGATTACACCTTCCCGATATTGTGCCACCAATTGGTATACATTGGTGCCGATAAGTATCGCCAGGACAATCAGCAATACCGCATTAATGATAATCAGCCAAGAATAGAGGCGTCCAAACTCGGCGGTATCTTGCGTAGCCGTCGAGAGCAGATAAAGAGCCGCCAGCATCAGCACCGAAAGGGCCATTACCGGCAACGAGGCATGTCTCTGGGGAACAGAAATCATGGGCTTTCCCACCCTCACGTTGATATTCGTACCCACTTGTGACCTAATCGTTTACCACCTCCCATTGGAAATGAAGGCGTGAACGATTCGATTACCCTCTCGATTCTTTCGATCTCTCTTACCTTGGCAGGAGAGGCGGCCGAGGTGAGATTTCCGATGGCGTCAATTCGTTACTCAAATTCAGGTGGCCCTGGATTACCGAAGAGGATTGACCACTAGAGGAAAGAAATACCAAGGACTCACTAGACGCCAACCGGGTGAAACATAGGCGACCACCCGTAGGGGCGATGGTAGCGATTCGATATCCAGACGTACCCGCAAACCCACTTCATAGTGCTCCCGACTACTCAGCAAACGACGATCCAACATTGGGAAATCTTCAAGCTCACCAATAGCACGTAGGGCGTGTTCGAGATTATGATAGGTCTCGCGAACATCTGCATTGAGATTGGTAACTCGATATTGTTCGCTCAGGGAGTGGAATTCGAGGCGATAACGTTGTTCCAAGGAGGCTACTGATTCATTCCAGGGAATGTAGCGACGCTTGCGTTCGACGGTCATATCCAAAATTAGGGTGATGGGGACGCCACTCTCGAGGGCTTGTAATACCTCATCGCTCAGATTTAGCTCTAAGCGTGCCTGAAGCTGATAAACGCCACTCACCAAAATAGCCGAGGCGCTACGTACCCGAAATTCGTGCAGATCCATCCCAGGGGCAGGTGTTCCCCACGCAAACAGGATAAGCAGATACAAGAGATTGCGTAGGAACATGAGAGTGACAATATCTTTTATGTTTGTATGTCGATTTCAGATGAAAATTAACTTAACCCAAGTTGCCACCTATTCAAAACTCGGGATCGCATCCAATCGTCCCCCCCTCAATCCCCCCGTAAACGGGGGGAGGTCTGCGGCCTACTCCCTCCCCGTTTACGGGGAGGGCTGGGGAGGGGGCAAGTAGGTGGCAACTTGGGTTACCTAGCGCGCTTTTCTCCCCCTCTCCCGGAGGGAGAGGGGCTAGAACAGGCGTTGTGACTCAGGTGAGTAGCCGACATTGTCAGGTTACGGACACAACCGAAATTCAAGAATCGGAAATTTTAGTCAGACCGGCGTAGTAGAAACCATCCATACCGTTTTGACCCGGTAAAACCTGACGACCAACCGCACGGGCCAGCCCCCAGGAAACAGCTAAGGGGCGTTCTTGGGCATCGGCATGGGTCGCCAAAAAGTTTTGAATCACCCCTTCGTTCTCCGCCAACATGACCGAGCAGGTCACGTACAACATCAATCCACCGGGGGTTAGCAATGGCCACAGGGCATTGGCTAGACGCCCCTGGTATTCGGCCAAGCTGGGGATATCGGCGGCACGGCGTAGCCACTTAATATCTGGGTGGCGACGTACAATACCAGTGGCGGAACAGGGAACATCGAGCAAGATGCGGTCAAAGGGACGACCGTCCCACCAATCCGCGCTTACCGTGGCATCGCCCGTCACCAGGTGTGCGGTAAGGCCCAAGCGCGTGAGATTGTCGCCGATCCGCTTCTGGCGGGTCGCATCGCGGTCCAAGGCCCACACCTCACAATCCGGTGGAGCGATCTCCAGCACATGCCCGGTCTTCCCTCCCGGCGCGGCACAGGCATCCAGTACCCGTTGCCCCGGTCCTACGTCCAAGAGCGAGGCCGCGAATTGGGCTGCGGCCTCTTGGACTGAGACTCGACCCTCACGGAAACCCGGAATCTCCTCGACTCCCCGTGGCTCGTTTAAGACCACGGCCTCCGTGGCAAAGGGGTGAGGAGTCGCACCGATGCCTACCCCCGTGAGTTCGGCAAGATAGGCGGTGGGGGTGGTTTGGCGTTGGTTAACTCGCAACACCAATGGGGGATGCTCATTGTCGGCCGCTACCACCGTTTCCCAGTGTTCTGGATAGGCAGTTTGGAGGGCGGTTAGCCACCACGGAGGGTGACCCGCAGCGGCGGCTAGGTCGGCACGTCGGGCACGGTCGAGCAAGGTCGCGGCGTCGCGCTGGAAGGCACGTAACACCCCATTCACAAAACCCTTGGCCCAGGGCTGGTTGAGTTCGGTGGTAGCCGCTACGGTCTCGCCTACCGCAGCATGAGGAGGTGTCTTCAGATGGACCAGTTGATACAGGCCACAGAGCAGTAATCCACGCAATACGGGGTCTTGTTCCTTCAATGGATGCCGAACCAGTGAACGCAATACCACATCCAACAGCAACCCATGACGCAGTACGCCGTAGCACAACTCACGGGTCAGGGCTCGGTCGCGGGGAGAGGCCGGGAGCGGGGTAGTGGCCAGGGCATCAGTGAGCGAATGTCCCACACCGATGACCTGTGCCAGGACAACTGCCGCCGCCGCCCTGGGACTTGGGGTTGTGGCCATTAGTGGGGCGATTCCTCAAGAGATTCCAGTAATTTCACCGTTGTATCCAATAGGGCGCGGCGCTGAAAGAGCAGCATCCAGCGCCGCCAGCCACGTTGGTACAACAACACCGCCGAACGCACCCCAGCCAGCAGTAACGCACGGACGCCATTGGCGTTTTCAGCACGGCTAAGATGTACTTGCTCGCCGGAGACCAAGATCCGGAAGTCAAGAGTGGAGATGGTTTCGGTGTAGAGGGTGGCAAGGCTTGCCACGATATCGGGGTGGGTAACGGCGAGGTGGCGCGCCTGATTACGAGCCAACTCAATACCAGCGCCGATGCGTGTCAACATGGCCGAGTGACTCTGCAACTGGCGCTCCAAGCGGATGATGGAGAAGAAGTAGCGGATCCGTTCGCGGTCCGAGGAGGTTGTAGGTATTTCCGAGGTGCCGGCGAGGTGGTAACGCAGCAGACGTAGCCCCAAAGCCAACCCGGCCACACCGCCGTAGACCTCCTCGACCGTATCCGCATCGGTGACGAAGATACTCTCGATGCTGCTCCGAAAGGCCTCTGCCTCTCCCATCACGGTCCCTTGCCGTGCGATCTGTTGAACCAGAAAAGTGGCTTGAAGCAGGCCAGCTAGTGCCAGAATCCGGTCACGCATCACATCGGTATTACGATTAGCACTCATACCACACTCTCCAGCACGCAGGATGTCGCCTGCGGCCCTTGCTGTACCGTGCCGAACCGGGCGGTGTCGGTCGAAGTAGTCGCGATCACCCCGCCCCCCAGGCATTCTTCACCCTGATAGAAAACCACCGATTGGCCGGGCGTGACGGCACGTTGAGGTAGTGCGAAGGTCACCCGAACCGATTGATCCTCGTCCCCTAGTGCGGTTACCAGGCAGTCTTGATCCTCCTGGCGGTAGCGCACCTTGGCGCGACACGACATGGGCAACACTGGGGAAACCCCCGCCACCCAAGAGATCTGACTCGCCGTGAGTGTCGCACTATAAAGCAGAGGATGGTCATGGCCACGTGCCACGACCAAAGTATTGGTAGGTATGTCCTTGGCCACCACATACCACGGCGCGCCACTATCGCCACGTTGCCCGCCTAGACCTAGGCCTTGGCGTTGACCCAGGGTGTAATACATCAGTCCATCGTGGCGGCCCACCTCCCTGCCCTCGGGGGTGACCAAAGGACCAGGTTGAGCGGGCAGATAACGGGCCAGAAACTCTCGAAAGGGACGTTCGCCGATAAAGCAAATCCCGGTACTGTCCTTCTTAGCGTGGGTAGCCAACCCCGCCTCTACCGCTAGACGTCGTACCTCGACCTTGGGAAGCTCACCTACCGGAAATAGGGTATGGGCGAGTTGGGGCTGGCCCAGGAGGTAGAGGAAGTAGCTCTGATCTTTTGTGGGATCTCGCCCCTTGAGCAGATGCCAACGACCATCCTCGACGCGACTACGGGCATAGTGACCAGTGGCAATATGTCTGGCCCCTCGGTCCAAGGCGTACTCCAGGAATGCCTTGAACTTGACCTCGCGGTTGCAAAATACATCAGGATTTGGGGTATAACCGGCGCGGTAGGCGGCCAGGAATGGGGTGAAGACCCGATCCCAATAGAGATCGGCGAAGCTTACCGCCTGCAAGGGCAGGCCCAGCGTGGTGGCTACGGCGAGGGCGTCGCGATAATCCTGGGCGGCGGGACACTGACCAGAGGCGTCATCTTCTTCCCAGTTTTTCATGAACACGGTCGACACCACGTACCCCCGCCGTTGCAGCAAGAGCGCGGCTACGGAGGAGTCAACACCGCCGGAGAGTCCGACAGTAACAGTGGGGCGGGAAGAGTTGGGCACGGAAAAATGTTGGGCATGGGAGCGAGAGCAACCATGCATGTTACAGGCAAGAGCGGGAGCTGTGATAGAACCCAACTTGTCGGCTTATCCGTGCCTTCTGTGAGGTATTGGCGGCTGACCTTCCACAAAATGGATAGTTAAACCCGTTCAAGTTGTTACTCATCAATCGTTAGACCGCCATCCTGACATTCCCTGTCGGAATGGCGATCTGGCAGTCTGCCAGCAATTTGGATTAATTCAATTAGTCTCTGATCGGAAGCTCAGCTTTTATATTTTTCCATCCGGCGGTGTCGTCAATTTTTCCCATAGGATTTGGGAGTATCGTCCCGAACAACTCCTAGCTAATGGCAGGCAATCCTCCGGATTGCAATATCAAAATAGATTTTGGCCAGGTACTAATTACCTCCACAGATCTAATCTGGTATTTAATCCTAAATTCAACTTACGATTGAAACTTTTATCTTTCTGCGGTATGATTACCTGACATTTAAAATCAGAATTCTACGAAACAACATTTTAACGCATACAAGTATGCAAGATGTTGTACCCACTACATCTCCCCGCATTCTTTATGGAGATAACAATGTCGGATACCTCCAATTTCACAAACCGGCCAACCATTTTGATAGTTGACGATACGCCAGATAATCTAGCCAGAATATCCTTATTGCTCAAGGGAAGCTACCATGTCAGGGTTGCCAAAAATGGCGAGAAGGCCCTGAATTACCTGAGAAACAATGATAACCCAGATTTGATTCTGCTCGATATCATGATGCCGGGAATGTCTGGCTATGATGTCATACGTGAACTTAAGGCCAATCCGGCAACATCTCATATTCCTGTTATCTTTCTGACCGGTGCGAACACAGCGGAAGATGAAAAGCAAGGCCTAGATCTGGGGGCCGCAGATTACATTACCAAGCCAATCTCGCCACCCATTATGTTGGCGCGTGTCAAGACACAGTTAGAAAATAAAACAGCCGCAGATTTTCTTAGAAACCAGAATGCCTATCTCGAAGCAGAGGTAGTGAGACGTACCCGCGAAATATCTACAATTCAGGATGTTACGGTTATGGCCATGGCGTCACTGTCAGAAACCAGAGACCAAGAAACGGGCAACCACATACTGCGTACCCAATACTATATGAAGGTGCTTGCTGAGAAACTCAGAACACATCCACGCTTCAATTTATTTCTTTCGGAACGAGTCATCGAAATGCTTTTCAGGGCTGCGGCACTACACGACCTTGGCAAAGTTGGCGTTCCTGATCGCGTTCTTCTGAAACCAGATCATCTCACCCCGGAAGAATTTGAGATTATGAAGACTCATACCACCTTGGGCAGAAATGCCATCGAACTTACCGAGAAACGTCTCGGTGTGAAGATAGAATTCTTCAGGCACGTTATGGACGTGGCCTACTATCACCACGAAAAATGGGATGGTAGTGGTTATCCGACTGGAATTTGTGGCGACAATATCCCCATTCCTGCACGATTGATGGCGGTCGCCGATGTATATGATGCCCTGATCAGCAGGCGTGTGTATAAGAAAGGAATGTCGCACAAGAAGGCTATGGAAATCATTATCGCAGCTCGTGATCACCACTTCGATCCGGATATTGTCGATGCCTTTGTTGATGTGCAGGATGAATTTCGTACAATTGCTATAAGATTTTCGGATACCGATGAACATATCAATGAGAAGGTACGTTCGATGGAACAAATGCGAGGCACTAACCCTTGATTTCACAAAGAATGAATCGTTTCGAAAACAAAAAACATAGCATGACGAACACATCAAGAACAGGCATGGTCTTGTTCTTCTTTATCGTTATATGTGTTTTTTCTTTCGTCTCTTATATAAGCTACCACTTTCTTCTAAAGATCTTTGTTGATAATGCCCGAGAAAATATACAGCGCATTAGCGAAATACAAATGATCCGCATCCAAGAGTTGTTAGCCACTCACCATAAAAATAGCGAAGTTTTTGTGTTACGTCCTTCCGTATGGAAAGTCTTAACTGGCATAGATCTAAAACAAGAGACCCCCCGCCTCGAAAAGGAAATCTCGGATACACTATTACATGGTTATCGTCGCATCGTAGTATTTAATTTAGACGGTCAGATCGTCGCACCCACAACTATTCATGTCTTGGATCCGAGTGTACGCTTGACGTTTCAGGAAGCCTTGCAAACGCATGATACAGCAGTGGTGAATCCGTACGTAGCCGCTGATAGCGACATCGTCTATGGTGTTGTCCACGTTGTTTTCGAGAACGGCGATGAGAAAAATAGGGTGGTGGGCGCGGTCTACTTCGAATACGATTACCAAAACGATTTATACCCTATTTTACAATCCAGTACTCTTTCCAGCCCCACAATGGAAACTCGCTTGGCGCGAATCGAGGGCAGTGATATTGTTCTGATGAATCGATCTCGATTTGCTCCGAAATCATCACCCATGATATTCCGTCGCCCCCTTATCAACGGAGATCCTGACAGCATAATGAGGAAGGCACTAACAGTTGGCAAGTTTGGTTTTGTGAAGGGTATTGATTATCGCGATATTGAGGTGGTTGGAGACATTCGAAGTATTCCTGGTGTATCTTGGATAATTTTGACGAAGGCCGATCGTGTCGAAATTGATCGGCCTGTTCGGATGGCGGGTTGGATTATCCTTGTTTTGACATTCATCTTGCTCACTCTATTCGGCGTTATTTTCCGACTATTCTGGCGTCGCCAATTCTTAGAGATGCTCTCGGAGCGGGCGATTATCAACGAACGTTACGCAGTAGCCATCGAAACATCGATTAACGGTTATATGTTGGTAAACATCGACGGCCAGATCACCGATTGTAATGCCGCGCTGAGCGCCATTACGGGCTACACTGAGATTGAATTGAAAACCTTGAGTATTTCTGACCTCGAGGCTCTAGAAGCGCCCGAAGAAACAAAAATGCACATTGCCAGCATCATGGTATCCAGTGGCGACAGCTTCATAACTCAATGGAGGAAAAAAGATGGTAGAGTGATCGATATCCAGGTCAATGTATCCTTCTCGAACAATCAACTTTTTGTATTTATTCAGGATATCACAGAACGTAAAACTATCTTGGAGGCGTTGAATAATCAATTCTTATTTCAACAAGCATTGGTGGATACTATTCCCTACCCAATTTTCTATAAGGGACCCGATACTTGTTTTGGTGGTGTTTCAGACCTGGATATTGCGGTAGTCATTCTTCAAACATGGGTATCGGGTGACTTTCTGCCATAATTTTGAAGTATTATC
>CAUYTY010000256.1 GCA_963575655.1 Gammaproteobacteria bacterium
GGTTGGGGTGAGGGCGGGAATTTGTTGATTCGTCAGCATCACGCCCCCCCCCCCCGCCCCTCTCCCCGGGGGGGGGGGGGGGAAAAGCGCGCTAGGGAGCAACTTGGGGTACTTTATGAAGGGCTGTGGTCTTTGTGGTCCTAACTAACTATGAGGGGAAACAAAAGTGTTTGCTAACCTGAAAATTGCAGTAAAACTGGGGGCTGGTTTTGGGATCGTTTTGTTATTGACCTTCGGAGTAGGGTTGGCTGGTTGGAATGGTCTGCGTGATGTGGAATACCGTTCCAAGACTCTCGATAATATGCTCGATATTGCTCGATACGCCCTCTCGGCGCATTACTATGATGCTGCTTTTGATTCGTCCCATTCGATTGATGAGCTTACTCAGTCCAGGGAGTATGTAACGAAGCTTCTTGATCAGGCACAGGCTACCCGGGTACGTCTGCATGACTCTGCAGATCTGTTCGCAGTGGATGAGGTGTCCAAAAGTGCTGCTGATTATCGTACCGCTTTCGCGACATATGTTGAGACTCAAGTGCAGCGAGATGCCGCTATTGACCGGATGCGTACCGCCGCAATCCAGGCCGTGGAGCAGATAGATCGCGTCAATGACAGTCAGGTGACCCAGCTCAGCGAGCTACGCCAAGGGTTGGTTCAGGCCCAAAGCGACCGAATGGTGGCTATGGATGTAGCCAATAACCTAACTCGCACTCTCTTGGAGGTAAAGGCGCAGCGTCTGTTGGTTACCCAGAATCCAGGTGATACCGCCCATATCCAAGGGTGGCAGGCTGCTAGTCGCAAATTTCTAGACCTGCTGGAGAAAGAAGGGGAACGCCTGAAAATCGTGGGTGAGGCCGATCAGGCCAAGCTAATTGGATCCAACTATCAACGCTACATGACCTCTTTTGAGACCTATCTCAAAGGTAAGCGCCCCGAGGATCTGGATAGCGCAGTTAAGACAGCCACTGATACTTTCCAAGTTTTGGACAAAATGCGTGACAACATCGAGAAAGCTCTGGCCACAAAGTCCAAGGAAGATGATGCCTCGATGACCGCAAAACTTGCCAATGGCCGTGATACTTCACTGATCGTAAAGAATTTTCTGGAGGTGCGTGTTGCCGCGAAGGAATTCATCGCATCCGGCGAACGTAAGTGGGCGGATCTAGTGGAAAAGAATATAACTTACGTGCAGGAGATGATGAATAGTTTGTTGTCCGGGCGCCTCAAGCGCGAGCAGAACATCCAAGCGGTACGGACAGCATTAGCGGCGGTTGAGAGCTATCGCGAGGCATTCCGCAATTTTTCCGCCCTTACCGAGCGTCAGGTTGCCGAAAATGACCGTTCCGATAAGGCATCGGCACGAGTTGTGGAGTTGGTTGACAAGCTGGAGTCAGGCCAGCGTACCAAGATGGACCAGGACATGAACAATGCCGAGCGTTTTATCCTGGTAGCAGGAGGGGCGGCCTTGGTCCTGGGGGCTTTGGTGGCGCTGTTGTTGGCGCGGGTTATCAGTCGTGCAGCGATCAGTGGATTGCGCTTTGCCGAGGAGGTAGCGGAGGGGAACCTGCGGGCGCGCCTGGAATTGCTGGGACATGACGAGTTGGGGCAATTGTTGCTGGCGTTGGAGGGGATGCGCGAGCGTCTGGCAAAGGTGGTGGGGCAGGTACGTGGTACGGCGGGCGCTTTGGGTAGTGCTGCGGCGGAACTCTCTAGCACGGCTCAGTCACTATCTCAGGCTAGCTCCGAGCAGGCGGCGAGCGTTGAGGAGACCTCAGCCTCACTTGAGCAGATGTCGGCCTCCATTGGGCAGAACTCGGACAACGCCGCCGCTACCGAGGGGGCGGCAATGAAATCGGCTCAGGAGGCAGTAGAAAGCGGTAAGGCGGTGAGTGAAACCGTCGAGGCAATGCGTCGCATCGCCGAGCGGATCGGATTTATCGAGGACATTGCCTATAAAACCAATCTGTTGGCCCTGAATGCGGCTATCGAGGCGGCACGAGCCGGGGAGCATGGCAAAGGGTTCGCGGTGGTAGCGGCGGAGGTGCGTAAACTGGCCGAGAATAGCCAGGTCGCGGCGCGTGAGATCAGTACCCTGGCGAAATCCAGCGTGGCAGTGGCGGAGCGGGCCGGTGGATTGTTAACCACCTTGGTACCAGGAATCGAAAAGACCGCTGAATTGGTCCAGGAGATTTCAGCCGCATCCCGAGAACAGACCGGAGGGGTCGCTCAAGTAAATACCGCGATGGGTCAAGTCGACCAGGCCGTGCAGCAGAACGCAGCAGCAGCGGAAGAATTAGCGGCAACGGCGGCAGAGGTAACCAACCAAGCCGAGGAGCTGAATCGGTTGATGGCCTTCTTCCAGTTGGCGGAAGGCGTCGAAAAAAGCCTCGCCGTCTCTCACGTCCATCAAGAGAATAACCGCTCTCATTCGGCGCCATCGAGTAAGGTGACTCCGGGTCGGAAAATAGCCGCGAAGTCAATGCCAACCCGATCAGCGAACTCCAGAAAGGTTGATGAGTTTTCTGATTTCAAAAACTTCTAGTGGAGCTACCCCTATGTATCACTTGACCAAAGGTGGAACTGCGGCTGCACAGGCTGCTGCCGTAGTTGCCGTGGCAGAGATTCAACAATACCTAAGCTTTGTGGTGGGTAGTGAAGTCTATGCCCTCGGGATCCTCGATGTGAAAGAGATCATCGAATACTCCGGCGTGACCCGAGTACCCATGATGCCAATGACTATCCGAGGGATTATTAATCTGCGTGGCAAAGTGGTGCCGGTGATCGATTTAGGGGTACGTTTTACGGGAACCCCGACCGAGCCCTCGCGACGTACTTGCATTGTAATTGTTGAGGTAGATGCGGGTGATACGCGCCATGATATGGGTGTAATGGTCGAGGCGGTCAATGAGGTGCTTGATATCTCTCCAGAAAATGTGGAACCCGCACCGGCTTTCGGGGCTGCGGTACGCGCTGATTTTATCCGTGGCATGGGTCGTGTAAATGATCGTTTCGTGATCCTCTTGGAGGTGAAAAAGGTGCTGTCCGTAGAAGAATTGGCCCAGGTTCAAACACTCGCTGTTGCTCACTAAGTAACCAATCTGCCACTATTCGTCATTTCGACAATCCCAGCCGGAATGACGATCTAACGACTTATAGGTAACAACTTGGGTTAGCTGAGGAGGGTACGTAATGCGTACCCTCCTCAGTGAACTGCTGCAACAATTAGTTACCATAAGTCCGTTCGCTTCGAACTTTCCTAAAAGCTAGCATGTAGGTTGGTGGAGCGTATTTTTGCGAAGCCAACTTTAAACATAAGCAATTCTCGGAAAATTATGTTGAGCTTCCTTTGTTAGCCCAACCTACACGTTTAATCCGCAACTCCTGTTCTTACATATCATTCCACGTTGGTAGTTGAATGGTGTTGGGTAAACGAAGTGTCGCGGGCCGTGGTTTAAATAGATGGCCATCTCATCATTGGGGAACGGTGAGATTCTGAATTGCTGTTTGGGTTGAGAGAAATGGGGAAGGATTAACTCTACGAATTGTTACTAATTACGGAGGTCTTATGGGCATCAATACTCACTGGCAGGGGCGTCGTTGTACCCTTCAGGTCGAGCAGGAAATGAGCATTTATACCTGTGCGGATCTCAAAGATCCGTTATTGGAACCGTTGGCAAACAGTCGAGAATTGATGCTGGACCTTTCTACAGTGTCCGAGATCGATACCAGCGGGGTGCAGTTGTTGCTGTTATTGCACCGTGAGGCAATTCGCCGACAGGTAGCGTTACATATCTCGGGGATGAGTACCATGGTGCGCGAAGTGCTCGGTCTCTATGGATTATTGGGCTGGTTTGGGGCCAGTGAAGTACTTCCTCCTGAGGGAGGACGTTCATGACCAATCTAAATCTCGACCAGGTTCTTCAGACCTTTGTTGGTGAGAGCAGCGAGTTGCTCTTACAAATGGAAGAGACATTGTTGGCTTTGGAGAGTCAACCTCACGATGAAGAAACGCTCAATGCCCTGTTTCGTACTGTTCATACCATTAAGGGGGGCGCGGGGATATTTGGTTTCGAGCCAGTGGTGGATTTTTCCCACATTGTCGAAAACGTGTTGGATCGGATGCGCAATGGACAATTAATTCTCGATCCGGAACTTACCGAGTTGTTACTGCGCAGCAAGGACCACCTGGGGACGTTGGTGGATGCGGTGATGAAGGGAAATGACGCCACTGCGGAATTGACTCAACAGGAAAATGTTCTCAAAGCGCGACTCAATGCCTACTTGGGAATTACTAGCTCGCCCTCTTCTGCTGCCACTATGGCTGGTGGCAAGCTGATTAAATCTGATACCCCGGCGGCTTTACCCGTTGAGTCGCCGGTCAACCTTGAGAGAAGCGAGCGTCGGGTAGCCAACGAGGCCTGGCATCTGTCGGTACGCTTCGGTCCTAACGTGTTGCGTCATGGGCTGGATCCTCTGTCCTGTCTACGCTATCTCGCTACCTTGGGCGAGATCGTGAGCGCTACCGCAATCTGGGACAGCCTGCCTGAGCCTGCCGCCTTTGACCCGGAGGTTTGTTATCTAGGGCTAGAGGTAGACCTTAAAACCAATGCTAGTAAACAGGCCATTGCCGATGCCTTCCAGTTCATTCGCGACGAGATCCGGCTCCGAATCATCCCACCCCAGGCCCAAGTAAGTGAGTATCTGGTGGCTTTGGAAGAAATGACCGAAGGAGATCCAACTCGTCTCGGGGAAATGCTGGTGAAGACGGGTGCACTTACTACCTACGAGTTGGAGGAAACGCTACGTCTTCAAGCGGCTCACCAACCCGATGTAACGCATCCACCACGAGTTGGTGAGGTGATGGTGGAGAATTCCCTGGCGGTGCCAGAGGTAGTAGAGGCAGCGTTGCATCGTCAGCAGCAGCGCCGCGATCAAGCCTCGGCGGTGGCGCGTCATGTACGGGTGGATGCGAGCAAGCTCGACCGATTGATCGATCTGGTAGGTGAATTGGTCGTCGTCGGGGCGAGTCAGGGTCTAACCGCCAAACGTTTGGGGGATTCGATTCTCATTGAATCGGCTTCGGTATTGTCGCGCCTCGTGGAGGAGATTCGGGAGGTTGCCCTGCGCCTACGCATGGTTCAGATCGGGGAGACCTTTTCGCGTTTCCAACGAGTGGTGCGCGACCTGGCTCGTGACCTGGATAAAGAAGTGAAACTGGAGGTAAACGGTGCGGACACTGAATTGGATAAGGCAATGGTGGAACGCCTTGCCGACCCGTTGACCCATCTGGTACGTAACAGTCTCGATCACGGTATCGAACGTCCTGGTGATCGGGCCGCAGCCGGTAAACCCATGCAGGGACAGCTCACTCTCAATGCCTACCACGATTCCGGTAGTATCGTGATTGAGGTGGCCGATGATGGGCGTGGTATTGATACCGAACGGGTCCTGGCCAAGGCGATCCAAGCCGGATTGGTGGGGCGCGACGCCAAGCCCTCCATCAACGAGATCCTTCAGCTTATCTTTGAGCCGGGATTGACCACCGCCGCGAAGGTAACCGACCTCTCGGGTCGGGGAGTAGGCATGGATGTGGTGCGTCGTGCGGTAGAGGTACTGCGCGGTACGATCGAGGTGGAGAGTGTGTTGGGCGTCGGGACGGTGGTGCGGGTGCGCCTGCCGCTAACGCTCGCGATTATCGATGGTTTCCTGGTCGGTATCGCCGATGCGTTTTATGTTGCCCCTCTGGATATGGTGGTGGAGTGTCTGGACCTTACTGAGGTCCAGGGTAATCAGGGACGTGGTTATCTCAGCCTACGAGGGGAGGTCTTACCGCTGTTGTGGTTGCGTCGCGTCTTTGCCGCAGACGATCATGCGAATGCAGATATTCGTCAGAGTGTGGTCGTGGTTCAGTACGGTGGGCGTAAGGCGGGATTAGTGGTAGACCAACTCTTGGGTGAGTTCCAGACCGTCATCAAACCCTTGGGCGAGGTGTTCCGACGTCTTTCTGGTATTAGCGGGGCAACCATCTTGGGGAGCGGCGAGGTAGCGTTGATCCTGGATGTCCCAGCCCTAATCCAACAAGCTGCGGTGCGTACGACGGTGGCTGCGTAACGAAAAGGGATCCCCTTATCTCGTTCCCACGTTGGAGCGTGAAACGAGATAAGGGGCTGTCAGCCCTCCTGGTTGCAAAATCAAGACGACTTTCGATCAGATACTACTTAATCAGCGCGGAAAGCTTCTTAAATTCTGGTGTTCCGGCCTCGCCGAGAAGTTCAAAAACGATAGATTCGGTGTTCGTGATTTCGATGCCATAAAATTGCATCCGAGAGAGTCCATTTTGCAAATTTTCTTCGGTGCGCGAACTCACTGCATCCCGGACGACGTGTGCCTTAAAACCATTATCGAGTAAGCTGACGGCTGTCTGAAGAACGCACACATGGCATTCCATGCCAATGACAATGATCTGCCGTCGGTTTAATTCCTTCAAACGCTCCATAAAGTGTGGCTCTTCGCAACAATTGAAGTGGATCTTCTCGACCTTGGGATCCGATGTCAGATCGGTGGCAAGTTCATCGACCAGAGGACCGAGACCTTTTGGATACTGGACGGTGGCTAAGATAGGAACCTTTAGGAAATGGGCGGCATTAATCAGGATTTTGCTATTTCTAATAACCGTATCACGGTGTTTCATGACACGGGCAAGGCGCTCCTGGATATCAATGATGAGCAAGGCTGAATCTTTCCGATTGATCAACATTCGGTCTCTCTCTGAAAATAAAATATGGGCCGGGTATCATACAAAGCTTCCGTTCAAAAACAAATTGCAGAGATTTGTCGTTAATTGCCATGTGAAGACGATCCTTCTTGTTGTTTAAAGCTGATTACGTTTTCTTCTGGTACAGCGTTGTCTAGCTGTTATAATCCGCAGCTTTGATATGGATGATGGAATTATGCGTTCTCTATCCACTTTGCGTGCCTTCTTTGCTGTGGCGGCTACGGCCGGGGTTACGATACTGCTGTTCGTGTTGTTGGCGCTTACCGATTGGGCCTTTACGGTACTGAACCGGTTACGTAGTGCACCTACCTGGTTCGTTGTGCTCTACGCAGTTGTACTCATCGCTCTGACGGGAAGTGGAGTTTGGATGGTGTGGCGGTTGCTGGTGCCGCGCCGTCGCGATGCTGCGGTTACCCCCCCCGCACCACCACCCACCCAAGAGGAGATGGAACGGCGCCTTGCCCAGAGTGAGCAACAGGGGCTTGACGTTACCGTGGTCCGGCGGGAGTTGCTCGAACTCAAGAATCGTCGGGCTACCGGTGAGGTTTACATTGCCTTGTTCGGGGAGATCAGCACCGGCAAGTCGTCCCTGGTGCGTGCCTTGCTCCCCTCTGCGGAGGCGGAGGTCTCGGTCCGAGGGGGTACTACCCGTGAGGTGGTGCGTCACGTCTGGCTCAGTACCGCCTCCGACCGCCTGATACTGACCGATCTGCCTGGTCTTAACGAGGCCGACGGGGAATTGGATACTATGGCTCGCGAAGAGGCCATGCGTTCCCACGTGGTGGTCTACGTCTGCGATGGTGACCTGACCCGTGACCAGTATCGTGAGCTACGGGCCTTGCTTGCCTTGGATAAGCCTACGATATTGGTGCTGAATAAGATGGACCTCTACACCGAAGAAGACTTGACCGCGATACGTCAGCGTCTGGTAGAGCGGGTGGAGGGGTCCTCGCGGGTCAATGTGGTGGCCATCTCCGCCGGAGGTGTCCAAGAAGTGATGCGGGTCTTCCCCGACGGCCACGAGGAACGGGTGGTGCGTGAGATTTCACCCCAGATCGACCCCCTGGCAGAGGCCCTACAGCGTTGCATCGATAGCGATCTCTCAACCCTGGAAAAATTGCGCGACAGCGCGGTGTTCGTTCTGGCGGCACGCAAGCTGGACGAGGCACTGGCGATACACCGCCGTACCAAAGCGACAGAGTTGGTGGGCCAGTATTCCCGCAAGGCGGTGGTAGGGGCGATGGCCGCTGTGGCCCCCGGTACCGACCTCTTGATCCAAGGGTATCTGGGAATCAACCTTCTAAAGGAGATGTGTGCGCTCTACGAGGTCCCGGTACGACAGATGGACCTGCAACGTCTACTGGAACAATCGGGGCGTCACGTTGCTAAAACCTTACCTATCATGCTTGCGGTCGCTGGGAACGGCCTGAAGGCCTTTCCGGGACTGGGGACGGTGGCGGGCGGGATGTTGCATGCGGTTGCCTATGGCTTGATCTTCGATAGCTTGGGCAAGGCAGTGGCCTACACCCTAGATACCCGTGGCGTGCTTCAACCGGCGCCGGCTGTGCTGCTCTTTGAGGAAAAACTTGGTGAAGATTTGGAATCACGTGCGCGAAAATTTGCCCGAATGGCTCTTACACGCCAAGTCTCAACTCGGGACAACCCTTGAGATTACCCGAGAGGGCGCTCGGGAAGTCTCTCAAGAAGCGGTTGAGATGGGCAGGGAGATCGCCAAGGAGGCGGTTGCAACGACGCGTATGACCGCCAAAGAGGCGGTCGCGACGACTCGTATGGTCGCCAAAGAGGCGTTGAGCGCAACTCGCCATGCCCTGGAGGCTCTGGAGGCGCGTCTTGACCTCAAGGAAGAGGCGGAGGCGTCTCCTCCGCCCTCCGCTGGGGAAACTCACCTGGACCTGGCTCGCGAAAGTCTGCGCGACCTGGTGAACGACGCGCGGGTACCCCAAGGGGTGCGGGATTCTCTGGCGGAAGACTACCGTCAGGTACAGGCCATGCTCGACAAGATCGAGCATGGCCACGTCCACATTGCCGTCTTCGGTCGGGTGAGTGTTGGTAAATCGGCCTTGCTCAATGCTTTGTTGGGCGAGAACCGCTTCCGCACCAGTCCTCTCCATGGCGAGACCCGTATCCAAGAGATAGCTGCCTGGGAAGAGGTTCGTAGCGGCGGCGTCTTTCTCATCGACACCCCTGGCATCAACGAGGTAGATGGTGAATCGCGTGAGCGTTTGGCCCACGAGGTGGTGGGGCGGGCCGACTTGGTGTTGTTCGTGGTCGATGGCGATATCACCGAGACCGAATTAACCGCGTTGCGGGTCCTTGCTACCCAGGCGCGCCCGCTGATCCTGGTCCTCAATAAATCCGACCGCTATACCGTTGCAGAGCGGGAATTGTTGATGACGACCTTGGCGGAACGTACCCACAACTTGGTCCGTCCTGAGTATCTGGTGTGCTCTTCTGCGGCGCCCGCTGAGCGGATCTATGTCCAGATTGACGAGTACGGGCGTGAGACCGAGATCCGGCGTCGCCCTACACCAGACCTGGGGATACTTCGCGAACGATTGTGGGCACTGTTGGAGGCGGAGGGCAAGACACTCGCCGCACTCAACGCCGGCCTGTTTGCCAGCCGACTCTCCGATCAGGTAGCCACGCGCATCCTAGAGGCCAAGCGGGGACTTGCCGAAAAAGTGGTGCGCACCTACTGCATCTCCAAGGGCGTCGCGGTGGCGGTTAATCCCATTCCGGTGGTCGATTTATTTGCTGCGGTGATGGTGGATGTCTCGATGATTCTACATCTGTCCCAACTCTATGGATTTCCCGTGACCAAAGGCGAGGCCAGTGGATTAATTAAGACTATCGCGGGTCAGACCGCATTGCTCATGGGTACGGTATGGACCGTCAATCTAATTTCGGCGGCCCTCAAGGTGACTACGGGTGGGTTTTCTACGGTGTTTACCGCAGCTACCCAGGGTGCAGTGGCCTACTACGCCACCTATGTAATCGGTCAGGCGGCCGAGCGTTTCTTTGCCCAAGGTCGTTCCTGGGGCGATGGGGGACCCAAGCAAGTGGTACAGGAGATTCTCGAAAGCTTGGATCGTGATTCCCTTCTTACTCAGGCCCGTGCCGATATTTTGGAAAGATTAAAAATGACCTGAGGTCGTGGTCATTGTAGTAGCCGTTGGCCCTTTATCCTAGCGTGAAGGTAAGCAGCGGCAGTGTATTGGTGGTAATTATCGGAACATTTATTAGACGTAATCATCTTTTCAAATCCCTGCGAGAAAACTATGAATGTTAAGTGGAAGTCACAACTGTTGTTGTTTTCGGTAGCAATAACCACCTCACTTTTATCGGCATACTCAGGTTTTTCTTCGAGTGATGCCATGATTGAAAGTGCGAAGCGGCGTGAATTGAATGTGACCGCGACATTGATCCAGAACAGTATTGCCGAGCAGACCGCTAAAGCAGCAGCCCGTGCATCGTTGATTGCCTCATTACCTTCAATCAAACAGGCATTTCGTGCGCAGAATCGTGACGACCTCGTTGCGCGTTTGGTGCCTGCGATGCTGCTTCAGCGTGACCAATTTGGGGTGCGTGAAGGGCAATTTATTCTGCCACCCGCGACCTCATTTCTGCGCATCTACGACCCCAAGGCAGGTCACGACGAAGATTTGAGTAGCTTCCGCCAGATGGTATTAGCCGCTAATCGTCATGAAGAGCCGCAGCGTGGTATCGAGATCGGGCGTCGTGGTCTCAGCATTCGTGCCATCTACCCGGTCAAGGATGATGAAGGATTGATTGGCTGTTTTGAAATAGGTTTGAGTTTTTCAACAGTGCTCAAGGACACGAAGAGGATCGCCGGTTTTGAAGCCGGTGTATTTATCAATGATGAAATGATGTCCAGTATTGCCACGTTGATTCCGCGTCCGGATGGTGAACGTATTATCGGTGGCTATCAGGCCGCTGAGGTTACTGATTGGGCGATAATCAAACCGCTGGTATCCCCTTCGATGTTTGCCAAGGCCCGCGATGTCTCTTTTGATCTGCGCATCATAAATGGTAAGAGTTATGGCGTTGTGTTAGTGCCGGTACTTGACTACAAGGGAGAGAATATTGGTACGGTGGTCGCTGCTCGCAATTTTGACGAATTCGATACGCAGAAGAAGTGGGCCTTGACCAGTGCGGTTGCGATGGCTGGTCTGCAAATGTTGTTATTGATAGGCATTTTGCTGATTGTGGTCAACGCAATGTTGCTTAAGCCGTTTGGCGCTATTGCCAACGCTTGCAGCCAGATTGCGGCGGGTAAACCGGCGCCCGATCTGCCCAACCTGGCAAACCGCAAAGACGAGGTGGGTGGTATGGCGAAGTCTTTGCAAACGCTTGGTCCCAAGAGTGATGCCAAGGAGCGAGGCAATGCGTAGCCTATGGAACGTTGCAGTGCGTCGTGTTCTAGGCGTCTGCGTACTGTGCGTTGTTGATGTGATCAGTGTAGGAGCCGCATCGGTAACTACGCAGGTGGTGACACCGTTGACGGTTAATAGTCGTCCGTCCTCATTGATTCAAGCCAGTGCATCTCTGGACCGGTTGCAATCTCGGGCCAAACATGGGCACGGGGAGACATCCGACGCTACCGCGCAGGCTCCTGCGGATATAGCGACTAATGCGGTATCTGTGTCACCCGAACCGCCGATCAATAAACCGGTCACGGCGGTTACGGCCTCGCCTGCAGTGGTCAAAGACAATGTGGCTCCACCCGTGATTTCACCACCGCCTGAGGTATCGGTCAATAAACCGGCCGTGGCGGTTACGGCACAATCTTCAGTAGCCAAAGACAGTGCCCCAAAAAGTGCGGCACCGGACGCTGAACCACCAGGTATGAAGAAGTTTGTACCCTTTCCCCCCAATGTGACTATGCCCATACGGGTGGGCGTGTCGTTGTTCGTTAGTAACATTAGCAAGATTAACGAAGCTACCAATACTTTTGAGGGGCAGATCGATTTGTTGTATCACTGGTACGACCCTCGCTTAGCCTTTGACATTAGGGAGGTGGGTACCAATCGCTTGGAGTTTGGTTACGAAGCAGCGGTGGCAAAGTTGCCAACGATTTGGAATCCGCGTGTGACGATTACCAATATGATTGAGAAGGAATCTCAGGTGTTTCCGGGGTTGTTCATCCACGCAGATGGGAAGGTGGAATTCATCCAACGCATTAAGGCTACCTTCGAGACGAAATTTGCGCTGGCCGCTTTTCCTTTCGACACCCAATCACTGTTGGTGGTTATGTTGTCGTCGAAGTATAACGCCAGTGAGATTGATCTCGTCCAGGATCCGGGTGATATCAATACCTCTGGCCTGGACCAGGACATAAAGGTCAAGGGATGGAAGCCTCAGGGGATCAGTTTTAAGACCTCGCGGGTCCGGGCATGGAATGGTGAATCTCTCCGCCAGATGGAATCACGGGTGGCGATGCAGCGTGCGCCAAGTGCAATCTTGGCCTCGATCTTCACGCCCTTTTTGCTGTTGCTAATCGTGCCAACCATTATTACCTTCTTTGCAAAGTCAGACATTGCCCCGCGTTTGACGGCTTGGAGCGGTTCGATCTTGGCATTAGTTGCGCTCAATTTCACATTTTCGATACGCTACCCCTGGCTTGGTAGCGATAGTTTAGTGTCGCAAGTGGTTACTTCGGGCCATGTCTATCAGCTTATCTCCGTGCTCTTGACGGTAACTTTGCTCAACCCACCAATTGCGGAACGGATGGGCGATAAATTTATCGTGGCTGAGTTGGTTGGTTATCTGCGATGGGTTATTCCTTTTGGTTTCTTGGCGCTCTTGGCCATCGAGTCGTTACTAACAGCTTATAGCTGGTGATTTACAGCTATCTTCTAAGCTGTGACACCTTATTTACCTAACTCAAGTTGCTACCCATAACCCGTTACATCGTCATTCCGGCAGGGATTGCCGGAATCCGGTGTGAGTAGAGGGGGCAGGTCTTGCAATCAAATATACTACTCGATGTTCAAGTTTCTTAGCGACTTGACGTAGCCAGATCTAACAGCTGGCTGCAGCTTGCGCTCGATACTGTAGCGAGGGGGTGGGCATCTGTCGGCCCAAATCCCGGTGGTGCCTTACGTTGACCTAACCTACGCTACGACAAAAACATTCTATAATTCTGTCAGTTACAAAAAGTAATGCTGTTGTTTTACGAGCGTAGTGCGTATTTTTATTCTCAATTACTTGAGGTTAAAAGGCGGATTCAACCTTGAAGTGCAACGGGTGGGTTAATCGATTGTAACTCATTATTGAACACTTCAAAAGGAGTTTTGAACCCGAGGCATTTCCGTGGCCGGTGATTTAGGAAATCCTTTGCCCTCTGGATAAGTTTTTCAGGGATGAATTTAAGACTCATCTTCTTTGGAAAGAACTGGCGGATTAGTCCATTCATATTCTCATTGGCGCCACGTTCCCAAGAGGAATATGGGTGTGCGAAATAGAACCCCGCATTCAGTTCCTTGGCGATTCGTTGATGTTGAGAAAACTCCTTGCCGTTGTCGGTCGTGATAGTGTGAACATGATCAGCGAAAGGCTTGAGTAAGGAAATCATCGTGTCCGCCACAACAGCGGCCTCTTTGCTAGCCACATGGGCAATAGACCTTATCGGAAACCTCCTCATCACCCACCACAGTCAATATAAATCATGAGGTTGCGTTGTCCGGCAGAGCTAGGTAGGGGGTTTCCGATAAGGTCTATTCAACAAGCCATCAAAAATGCGGGCCATATTCTGGAATATTTACCCCCTTATTCACCAGATTTCAATCCCATCGAACATAAGTGGGCGCAATTAAAGGCGATTGACAAAAGAGAACGCCGTACTACCGAGGAAGTCTTCGCAAATTATGCGTAATCATTTTATGGTGGCTTTGCTATACCTACCAGGGGTATTTGCCAGAAGTCAAGGAGCAGATCATCGACATGGCAATGAACGGCAGCGGGATCCGTGATACTGCGCGGGTATTGGGAATTAGTCCAGGGACGGTTATTAGCAAAATAAAAGAAACAAGAACCCTATATGGAACCAGTCAATCGGTCACTACTGGAAAGACTGAATTCAGATGACATTCTTTCTGATATTCAGAAAGTTGAAGGTGCTGAAGTGGATGATAATGTGGAGCTATGTCGGCAACAAGGAAAATCAACGCTGGCTTTGGCATGCTATTGACCATGCTACGGGAAATGTTCTTGCGTATGTGTTTGGCAAAAGGAAAGATTCGGTATTTTTGTCCTTAAAAGAACTCCTCAAGCCGTTTGGGATTTCTCGATTTTATACTGACGATTGGGGGGCTTATGAACGGAATTTACCAGTCGAACAACAAATCATTAGCAAGAAGAATACTCAAAAAATCGAGAGGAAACATTTAATGTTACGGACACGTATCAAACGGCTTGCCCGGAAAACCATTTGCTTCTCCAAACTTGAGAAAATGCATGATATTGTGATTGGTCTCTTCATAAATCGCTATGAATTTGGCGTCTTAGTCTGAAAAATATCTAAATTATGGAACATTACTGGCCATATCCAGGTCTGGAACACCACCGGAGGTTCTTTCCAAGTAAAGTTCTCGTTGCGCACGATAATACTTCAAAATTATGGCAGAAAGTCACCCGATACCCATGTTTGAAGAATGGCTACCGCAATATCCAGGTCTGAAACACCACCTTCTTGTTCTTGTATGGCGAGCACTTTGCGACGGAAATCAATTGAATATGTCATGGGTTTAATCACTTTATAATGGCTTTGCTATAGAAAACTCCTAATTTTGCATGAAAATACCGGAATGGAATGTTAACTCATCCTATAGATTGGGGCGCTACCAGAAAATCATTGTCATTTTCAAGAAAATTAGCCAATCATATTGGGGAATATTTGATACTTTATCCATCACTATAATAATCGTGGAAAGTATTAACTTGGCGAGCGGGTTGTTGTCCAGCAAGGATTTGGAAACAACATCATAGATCGGGTTCGCGATACGCATAGGCTCTCCTTATGCGTTATTTTCGAAACGCTACCGCGACATATAATAGACATTATCGGAAACCTCACCCCCCAACCCCCTCTCCTTAACAGGAGGGGGGAGAATTATTCCGTTGTTATGCTTAACTCCTGGACGGAACAGGCAAAAAAT
>CAUYTY010000257.1 GCA_963575655.1 Gammaproteobacteria bacterium
TGAAGGATAATGGATACAGACACTTATCTTGTATCTTACGTCGAACTCAGGTTAACTTAATTCTTGTCTCATTTTATGTGTCGCGCTACAGGGAAGTGCACAATTTAAAAAGCTCTCGTTCCTTAACGATTTTCATTGGCCCACTTGGCAATAATGTCATGCACCTGAGCTGGTTCGAAGGCCACATCTGCCACCCATGTCCCGAAACCGCTCGTGGTGTTTACGGCTTCTATCCAAGCCGCAAGTGATTGCCGCTTAGCGCGATGTTGTTCGCTGTCTTCCCCTTTGATTTCCAGCACCAGGGCGGCTCCATTCGTAAAACGAATAAGGAAATCTGGTATAAAACGGCGTTTTGACCCGTTCCAAAGGTAGTGAAGCTGAAACCCAAGGTGATCATTCTTGGCATAGGCGCGGACGTGTGGGTTGTCTTCCAACAGATTAGCGGTGTATATCTCCCAACTGCTATCTCCGACCACATGGCTAATCTGGGATTTTCCGGTAGGTTGGCAAGGTCTGGTGGAATACCAGGTCCGCATATCGGCGGTAGAGCCAATTGGCTTCTCCTCGTCGAATATTGGCTCCAGTCGTTCTTGATTTTGCTCGGTAACGTAACGTAGCAGGTGCGCGACGATCAGATCCAGGTTCAGGGCAATGAGGATACGCCGCAGCAATGCTTCCGAATGATAATCGGTGGGAATGGTGAGTCGATCTGATTCCAGGAATTGCTCCGCCAGTCGGATAAGCTGAAATACCAAGTATTCCCGATTCCCTCGAAACTGTCCTTGTAATACGTCGAACGCCCTGCGCGCCGCCTTGAAGATCAATCGCTGCAAGCGGAAATCATCTGGCAAGCGTTCCAGGTCAATGACTTCTACCTTGCTCAGATCCGTGGCGCCGCCCACTGCTGGAGCTAATTCGGCACTGATGGGAGTCTCGGCAGGATTTAAGGTCAAAGGGTCAACGATTGACCAATCCACCACGAGTACCGGACGCACCACGGTATCCACGCGCAGTACGTTGGGCCAGCGGATCTCTCGCTCGCCCCGTTCGGGTAGTGCCTCGATCTGGACGCTGGGTTTGGGCGGTGGTGGTGGATCGCCGCCCTCACTTACGTCCTGGAAAATCGACAGGGGTACCCCGAAAATATTGACGTATTCCGGTAAGAATAGTCCGTCGGCGTCGGTTTCGTAGGCGACGCGGCGCAGCCCACGACCAATGACCTGCTCACACAACAATTGGCTAGTGAAGGCGCGTAGTCCCAAGATGTGAGTGACGTTCTTGGCATCCCAACCTTCCGAGAGCATGGCTACCGAGATTACTTTTTGCAGGTCCTGACCGATCGTCGCGCGTTTCCCCACGTTGTCCACGATCTCCCTGAGTAGATCTTCCTTTTTCAATTCCCGCGAGCGTTGCTTGCGGGGTTCCGGGATGGCGGCCGCTTCGACAATACCCCGCAAGGTTTCCTCGTAATCCTTATCAGCACCCGCCATCTCGCCCAATTCCGCCTTTTCCAGCACCCGTGAGTCCACCCGTAGGGTACGCGTGGGGGCGTGCAATTCGGGCCAATGGGCATCGCCTTGGCTGAAATAACGCTCGATCCGGGCGGCGGTCTCGGTGCGATTGCAGACCGTCAGCATTACCGGTGGAGAGGGGTGTCCAGCCTCGCACCATTGGTGGAAGGTAGCTCGCCAATCAGCCCCCAGCAGGGTATAGGCATCCTGTACCAGTTTGGGCAGGGCCTCGTGCGGCTCGGCCTTGCGATTGAGATCGTCGGCCACCTCCGCTTCCCGGTAGAGGTGGTAAAGCTTGGAGCGATAGGTCCGGGCGTTCGGCAGTGCGTCGTCACGAATCACCACTCGTGGCGTTTTTACCAGGCCGGACTCGATGGCGTCATTGAGTCCGAAATCGGAAATGATCCAATCGAATAGCCCCTGATCGGTACTGGCCTTGCCGGTAGGGGCAAAGGGCGTGGCGGATAGATCGAAACAACGTCGAATGCGCCGCGTCTTATGGATGCGGTCCAATCCTTCAATCCAACGAGTCGCTTCGTCCAAGTCAATTCCTTGCTCGGCGGCCAGTTTTCGGCTGATCTTCACCTCCGCCGGAATTCGGTAGGCGTGGTGGGCTTCGTCGTTGATAACGATGATGTCCTTGTGGGTCGCCAATTTGCCGAGCACGCGGCGCGTGAAAGCCTCGTCACTTTCGTCGCCCTTCTTTACCACGGAACGTTCCGCTGTTTTGAGTGGCATGAGGCTGTGCCAATTCTCGATCAATAATTCCACTTGGTTGAGTTTCTGGCGCATGGCTTCCGAGGGACAAAGACCAAAGGCATCGTAGTAATTATCCGGCTCTCCGGGATAAAGCACCCGCAGCCGTTCCTTGACGGTGATTCCTGGGGTGACAATCAATACCGCGCGGGAGAAGGCGCGTTTTGGATAGGTGAGTGCGTTCAATACCTGCCAGGTGATGATCATTGCCATCACTGTGGTTTTGCCACTGCCGGTGGCCATTTTGTTGCAGAGGCGCTCCCACGCGCCGCCATCGCCAGGAATGAAAATGCCTTGGCGGAATTCAGATGCCGACTCAACCCACCAGATCAGGGTTTCAATGGCCTCTAATTGGCAGAAATAGAAGGGCAGTTGACGGGCGTTACGGTCGTGCCAATGTTCTAGCAAGCGGCGGGTGATGCTGGTCACGCCGGGATAGTCAGCGGCCCGCCATTCGTTCACCCGCGCCCGAATTTGATTGACGAGCCGTAGTTCCTCGGTGCGCCGGGTATTGTTGCGGGCGTCGAAGATTTCGTACCCCGCTGGCCGACGGTTTGACTCCCGATGTAGCGTGCCATCGCGCGTCTGTTGCCAATGCTGAGCGGGACAATCGTAGGGAGAGTTGATGATCAGGGATTTTTGGGCACTCATGGTTTATTTCCCAAACCTTGCCAAAATTCCTTGGCGCTGACGATTCGATCCTCGCCATTCTGCAATCGCATGAGTGCCTGTTTGGCTAGATGGATATCCTCAAGGTCATCCAATGGGGAAAAACGCAAAGATAAAAATTCTTCTGGCGTAATAGCTGGAACGGGTGAGTTGATAAAGTCCCGGCCATTGCGGGTAATGATATAGGTCGCGCCACAGGCTAATGCCGCTGAGGCTTGTAAAGCGTCCTCAAAATCAGCGATAGACCAATCCAATGCACGTAATACATCACCATGACCAGTAGTTGCAACTCGTGCCCAGCTTAGTAAATCAGCGATAAAAACGCGCGCTTGTTCCGCCGATTTATGACGTCCAATTAGGTAAAATAGAGTCGCCACTGAATGCCAAGCTAACCATGCTTCGTTGGCACTTCCGCAACTGGCGATTACAGCCGCCGATGCCGATTCCCCTGGACGTTGGTATACCGTATCAAGGAGAATATTTATATCAAGTAATAAGCGCATGAGATGGTCATCGCAAATGTTTTGCCAACAACCGCGCAAGACGCGCATCGTTATCAGAAACCTCCGGTACCTCTCTCAGCGTTCCGCGCCAACGCAATAACCATTGCTCTGCCGCAGTGGGTGATTTATCTTCAAAAATTAATATTTTTTCCAATACCTCTCTTGCAAGGGTCGATGGCGATATATGTCTCCGTATACTTGCCGCACGCAAGGCAATATCAAGTTTTTCCGAAATTTCCAGCGTCAGTGTACTCATTACCTGCTCCTAACACCTTGGGCATATTGCCGTAAGGCATCATTCATTAATGCTTGATAATTGCTGCCCGTCATCTCTGCCCAAGCCTTGAAGATCGCAAGCGTATTGGTATCAACTTGTATTGTGATGCGAGTGTCTCCACCACGTTCAATTTGTAACTCGGATAATGCAGGAATTTCTTTAACCGGCTTTGCATCGGTGAAATCGAAATTTTCGTAGCGTTCAAATATTGGATCTGAATTGTTTTTCATAGTGTTTCCTTTGTGGGTGATTAGCTTTCCAGGCTGAAATTAGACGTATGCATTCTCCGCGTAGTGTCCATACCACGATCAAAATTCGCCCTTTCGCCCCCATTCCCAACGTCACGAAACGTTGTTCTCCTTCCGCGTCTATATCTTCCCGTGTTAGGGCATACGGATCAAGTAATACCGCCTCTGCTTCCGAGAATGTCACTCCTTCGTGGGCTACTGGATTGGCCGCTGCTTTCACAGGATCAAATTCAATTTTCATGGGCGATGCAATTCAATAACCCAGCGGTATGATTTTCAGAGATTCAATCCCCCGATCATCGACAATCTTGACCGCCACCTTGCGATTGGCTCCCGCTTCAAATGGCAGGAAGACGGTCCCGTGGAATCTCTCCAGCAGCTCCTCGTTCAACTCCGCCCGGATCGTCTGCTTGAGCCTCATCCAGCCGTCCTTGCCTCCCGCCATGGGAAAGAAGACCTGGCGCGGGAATAGGGAACGTTCGTCATAATCGGTATCGAGCAGCCACATGGCGACCTTGCCCTTGCCGCCGGAGATCAATTCTCCCTTCACGGTGTCGAAATAGTCGAAGCCATGCACTTCCACCACGTACTGACCATTTTTCTGTTTGCGCACTTCCACATCCGGCTGACCCATCAACCAGAATGATTGATTGTTACTACGTGCTTTCTTTAGATCCTCGGTGAGCAAGTCGGTATTCATCTGTGCCTTGAGCGCGGTGATACCCTTTAGGCCGTCAATGTCCTTGGCTGCCTCCGGGTCAAAGGCAAAGGCGCAGAACACAATCATCTTGGGCAGCGGGAATAATTCTCCCGCCTCCGCCAGGGCTTGGGCCACTTGGCGTTGTTCCAGAGCGCCATGCTCGGGACCGAAACTCACTACCACCCGCTCGCCGCTATCCAGGTGTCCGGCACAATGCAAATAGCGAAAGTTATTACTGGAGGGCTGGGTCTCCAATTCGGCGAAGCGCAGCATCTGCTTGCCCTTGCCGCGAATGCCGGTCTTGAGCAATTCGTCGCGCCACTGGTGTTGCCGTGAGGATTCACCGGAACGGGCAATAGAGATATCCGCCTCCTCGGGCGGTCGCGTTTCTTCCAGGGAGAGCACCGTCGGGCAAGGCACCGCTTCCACCGAGAATGGCCCACTGATGCGTAGCTTGCCTTTATCCGGCAGAGGTTGGTCGTAAAGGGTTTCCTGATCGGCGTGGGCGGCGATGGACGCATCCATCTTTTTTTGCATCACCTGGCGAGCGGCATGAAATGCGTCAAAAGGTGCGCGGGCAGGGGCAGACCAATCGGCGGGAAAGTCGAAGGGAATTTCCCACTCCCGCAAGGAACGCTTGGCCGCTTGATTGAGATTTTGCAGCGCCGCGTCAATCGCGGGGTGCATCCGTTCGTAAATTTCGTCAATCTCCGGATTGTTGGCGATGGATTTTAAGGTGACGTGCGGAACGGTCTTGTAAATAAAACCGCCCTTCAATCCTTCGTGAGGATAGCGCAGGGCGTAATAGTCGTAGCTCGCCGTCATGAGTCGCTGTTTAGCGAGGGTGATCGCTACCCGCGAGGTGTCGCAGGTAATCCAGCGTTGGCCCCATTTTTCGGCGACGTAGGCGGTGGTGCCGGAGCCGCAGGTAATATCCAGGACGAGATCGCCGGGGTCGGTGGTCATTAGGAGGCAGCGTTCGATGACTTTTGTATTGGTCTGGACGACGTATTGCTTGGCATCGGTGAAGCTGCCAGTGAGGGTGTCGATCCATAAATTTCCTCGTGCTTTTAGCGGAAAATCATCTGCATAACGTCGATATTGGATACTGTTCTTTGCGACATGAATACGTCGTGTATTCGCAAGGCGTTGCATACCGGTTGGATAATTCGGCTTCCAGTGGTTGTTGGTACTTGGTTCGTAAGTTTTTCCCTCAAAGGTAAATAATTGAGGCTCAGATGACGCTCCCTGTGATAAAAGATTATCTGGTTTATAAAGTCGTGCTTCTTTTGGTAAAGGCGTTCTGTTATCCGCTTCCTTTGCACTCACGCCGCGATATAGCCCATTTGGTGTGATAAGCCAACCTGCCGCGATAGAGCCTGGCTCGATTTCCTGCTGCTCATAGATTGAATGAATCATTATTTTTTCACGATTTTTTCCGTACCAGATAAGATAATCTCCCATCCGTGAAAGTCCATTAGTTTCAGCAAAACCAGAGGTTGTTTGGAATGCAACTACGCTGACAAAATTGCCAGAACTAAACACTTCATCCATCAACTCCTTCACATGATGCAAATTCTCATCCGAAATCTGCACAAACACACTTCCCGACTCACTCAACAACTCCCGCGCCAACAGCAACCGATCACGCAAATAAGTCAAATACGAGTGAATCCCCAACTCCCAGGTATCCCGAAACGCTTTGATCATTTCTGGTTCCTGGGTTAGATCTTCATCTTTCCTATCCTTCACGTCGCGCTTATTGACGAATGGCTGAAAATTGGAACCGTACTTAATTCCATAAGGAGGATCGATATAAATCATTTGCACCCGACCCGCCATGCCCTCCTTTTGCAATAGCGAATTCATCACCAACAGGGAATCGCCCGCGATGAGCCGATTGGACCAACCCTTTTCATGACGATAAAAATCAATGGCGTCGCGGAGGGGCAGATTCTCGAAGGGCGCGGCAAAGAGGTCGGGTTGAATTGCCTTGGCGGCGCCCTGGCTCTTGCCGTCCTTCATCTGTTTGCGCACTGCCGCGAGAATGCTGGCCGGGTCGATACGTTCATGCACATGGAGGGAGACGGTATCCACCGCGAAACTGGTGCGCTCGGCCTTCCCCGTCCAATGGAGATACGGGGCGGAATAGCGCCGCAATTCCTCCAGGGCGGCGCGCATGGTTGCTTGATCGCCGGAGGTCAGCGCGTCATCGATGAGCTTTTCTACTTGGGCGCGGCCGAAATCGAATTGGAGCGCCGGGTCGAGGTGGGGGTCGTAGCACCAGCGGGTTTTTCCTTCCTCGGGGTCGGTGGCAGGGGTCACCATTCCTACTTCCGGGTTGTTTTTACGACGGTCAGCGTGGCGGTAGCTCAAGACCTGGGGAGCGCCGACCACGGGCGCACGAGCAGCGGTCTGAGGCGGATACGGTTTAGGCGCGGCGGGTGGCCTCGCTTCCACCGGAGGAGCAGCGGGTTGCGCCCGGGAAAAATCAGACGCCTGCTGGCCCGCGAGCCGATAGACCGAGCCACCCCGCCCGCGACCTTTACCAAGTACGCCACGCGCAACCAGGGACTCGCGCACTCGCTGGAGGTCGTCCGCCGTGATGGGTTGGCCCGCTGCCCGCTCCAACGCGATTTCCATCAACCGCTGATTGCCGATGCTGGCACCGTCGGCGGGAAGAATGTCGAGGAGGAGGGTTTCGATAAAATTATCCACGGTTTTCCTTTGGGTGGGTGAATTACGTTTTCCGCATACTCCTTACTACATTATCTCAAGGAGATTAATGAACGGATGGTGATTTTTTCAGCGATAGGTATTGAAATCACGTTGGTCAGTAGAAACTATACGCCCATGCTCTAAATGTTCCGCCAAAATCATCAATGAATCATCAGCGAAATCCATTGGTAAATTTGCATATTGACGCATAAGATTTGTCATGCGTGGGAATTCAGATTCTCGAATTATGAATAGTTGGAACAAACCATCTTGTTGAGCAAGTAGAAATTTTATGGATAATTCGTGACTACAACGTGTTTGCAACAAATAACAAACTTCGGTTATAACGGGCATAGTGGTGATGTAATGGTTCGTTGAGTCTAGCTATGCTCTTTTTCACGGCATAATGGAAGCTATCACGCCGATTAAACAATGCAACCCAAAAACCCGTATCGGCAATAATCATGGGTGCCCCAAAGATGATTTTGTAATCAACCGAAATACCATCATCTTCCATGCAGCCAAGGAATCCGTATGTTTCAAGAATACGTATTACCTTCTCGCTTCGGTTTAATGGAAGATGGATTCATTCTTAGCGTTCAATATGGGTAATGGCTTATTTGAATGTTTGGGCGTTCTGATATTTGCATGGCGGTATGTCTCAGGTTTTTCATAAAACCAAAGCGGTTTATCGATACGAGGTGATCTCCACCAACCTGAGAAAAGGTGGGGCCAGGTCTCCCATTGCACATGTTGCTTAGTTAGAAGGCTGATCTGAAAAATAGCCAATAGACATTATCCGAAACTCTAACCTCCCTTCGGTTCCCCTCTCCTGGCAAGGAGAGGCGGGGGGATTTCGGATAATGTCTATTGGGTGTGTGACCCTGAGATGATTATCGAGGGGGGGAATGAAAAGGTGGGGTCAGGTCTCCACAGATAATTACATCGTTCCATGCTCCGCGGGCATGTAATAGACATATCGGAAACCTAACCTCCCCCGGCCCTCTCCTTGACAGGAGAGGGGGAGATTTGCCTGTTCCGTCCGGGAGTTAAAAGCCCTTAGAATGTTCCTCCCCCTCCCCTGCTAAGGAGAGGGTCGGGGTGAGTTTGATAATGTCAGTTGATTCACTATTTGGTTGAAAGTTTGTTATTAAAATATCGTGCGTGTGCCAACAATAAAAATTCTACTTTCATCTTGAAATTCAATAGCGTGTATTACCGGGAAAGATGCGTTATGAATGACTCTAGTTTTTCCGTGGCGAATCACATCAACAATGCTGGGTATAGTTTTGCCACCACACGCTGCTCTTCCGTGGTTAGATTGAGAATTGTTCCTCGGCATAGCCATGAAGTAGTATTCCATTATGCAAGCCCTAACTCCTTCCGCGTTTGAGTATACTCTTCATCGGTGATACCAAAATGCGCCGTATCAATATCACCGCTCCATATTCGTACCCAACCAAGTATCCAGAAATTTTTGGTGTATTGGAAAGCTAGGCGCGTCCCGTTGTGCTATGAAAAAATCACGAATAGCTTCGAGGAATAGCCTGACGCATTGTCCCATCGTTAATCTAGCCAAGGCGATTCTCGATGTGTTTGGTTGCGTAGATTGACGCGGCAGCCATAAGTCATGACCACAGCGTCAAGAATTGATGTTGTTCAGCTGAAGCGTATCGTCGTTGATAATTCCTGATGTGCTACATCGAGAAAATTACGGAATGAACTACTGGGCCATCTTTCATGCCTCAATATATTCACTAAATAAGCCATTACCCTCCGCTAGCTCAGCTATGCGAGTAATACAGTAGTTTCTGTAATTTTAGCGGAGATATGGCATCGTCTTCACGGATTACGCGCTCGATGATTTGTTTTGCGACATAGATAGCAGTATTCATACATGCCCCTTGGACAACACAATTTTCAGGAATTCGATCCCCGATCATCGACCATCTTGACCGCCACCTTGCGATTAACTCCCGGTTCAGAAGAAGTCTTCGTGGAATTACCCGAATATTACCGGAATTGATTCTATTTTCCAATACAGAAGCTCCCGAAGATCTGCGAGTAATCGTCGGCAGTGATTGCCGGTAATCTCGCCGAGTTGTTCTTGGCAAGACGTAATTCCTCCGCAAGCAATTCCAAGGCGAATGACATTAGGGTGATTGCGGCATTATCAGGTGGACCTGCGTTTGTGCAGAGCCTCCAGATGGCGGCGGCGGGCACTGAAATTGCCAGCCTCGGCACTGGAATAGCCCACCACCACCTTGAGGTGGGCAATAAGGGCAGATAGCCTGCACCGGTCGCAGCAGATAGGACGACCTCGGGACCACGCGGACCATCGACCAGACCCGGAGAACGACCAGTCAAATCGGCCTTGTTGCGCACTACCGTAAGCGCAGCCCCGGTCGGGAGTTGGGCAAGGATCGCCTGTTCCTCAGGGCCGACTCCAACAACATCGTCTACGACCAGCAAAATGCGGTCGGCGCGTTCCATCTCGACGTAGGCCCGACGGACCCCCTCGCGCTCGATAGGGTCGTCGGTGACGCGTAAACCGGCAGTATCAACGATGTGCAACGGCATCCCATCAAGATGGATGGCCTCACGCAGCACATCACGGGTAGTCCCAGGGATGTTGGTGACTATTGCCGCCTCACGTCGAGCCAACCCATTGAGCAGGCTGGACTTGCCAACATTGGGCCGCCCCGCAATGACAATGGTCATGCCCTCACGCAGCAAGGCCCCTGGCGCGCCTCCGCCAGCAGGGTGACCAGTTGCGCTTGGATAGCGGTGAGACGCTCCACCACGTCACCATCGACCAGTAGGTCAAGCTCCTCGTCGGGAAAGTCGATGGCCGCCTCCACGTACACCCGTAGCTCCGTCAGTGCCGCAACCAACCACTCTATTCGCCTAGAAAATTCACCCTGAAGCGAGCGCAGGGCAGCACGGGCCGCCTGCGCCGAAGTCGCATCAATGAGGTCAGCCACCGCCTCGGCCTGCGCTAGGTCTAAGCGACCGTTCAGAAATGCGCGCTCACTAAACTCGCCGGGTCGAGCCAGACGCGCCCCCAACGCGATGATCCGTTCCAGCATTTGGTCCAACACTACTGGCCCACCGTGGCCTTGCAACTCCAACACATCCTCACCGGTATAAGAGCGCGGGGCGGGGAACCATAACGCCACCCCTTCATCCAGCAGGACACCAGCAACCCCTCGAAATGGGAGAAAAAGAGCACGACGCGCTACGGGCAGACGCCCCAGGATCTCCTGGGCAATTACCGCCGCCCTCGAGCCCGAGACCCGCACAATACCCACTGCCCCCCGACCAGGCGCAGTGGCAATAGCGACAATCGTATCTCGATGACTCATAATAGAATGACCAGTCGTTTGATAAAATGGTAACCCTCTACTCGCCCTCCCATCAGGAAGGGGTGATCGACTACGCTAAATTACCATTCCATTATATCTTAGCGCTGATTATTTAAAAGCAACAGAAACCGGAAGTACTGATTACCGGTTCGCCCTCCCAATTATCTATCGCCACAGGTTACCCATGGCCAGCCATATTCGCGCCAAAAACCGTCCCAATCGCCCCGCCACCTCGCCTGCCAAGGAAAGATTGGATATGCGGATCTTGGTAGTAGAGGACCAAAAATCTCTAGCGCTGTTGATGTCCAATATACTTAACGAACGCTGGGAATGCGAGGTTGCTGTTGCCCATACCCTGGCCCAAGTCTATGCACAATTGGCCAAGGATGCCGACTTTGGCATCGCCATTTGCGATCTTAATCTTCCCGATGCCCATCATGGTGAGGTTATTGATGTCCTAGGTAAAGCGGGGATACCCGCCATCGCGATTACCGGCGCCTTCGGCGAGGAATTACGTGATATTGTCCTGAAGAAAGGCGTGATCGACTACGTCCTCAAGAATAGTGTCAATGCCTACGAATATGTCGCATCGCTGGTCGGTCGTTTGCATCATAATCGCAAAATTAAAGTCCTGGTGGTCGATGACTCGATCAGTATCCGCGCACTGTTGACGCATATTCTCACCATGCTGCGCTTCAACGTATTAACCGCCTGCAACGGTAAGGAGGCCCTCACCATACTTCAGCAACATCCCGATATTCAGCTCCTCCTTACCGATTACAATATGCCCGAGATGGATGGTTTTGCCTTGATTGGTAAGGTTCGCCGCCACTTCGGCAAGGAGCGGCTGGCCATTATCGGCCTATCCGCCACAGAAAATCAAAAGGTCTCTGCGCAATTTCTCAAATATGGTGCCAATGATTTTATCCACAAGCCATTTTCCTACGAAGAAATCTTATGCCGGATCACCCAAAACGTCGAAATGCTAGAATTGATTGAGAAGGTGCGCGATACCGCTAACCGTGACTATCTCACTGGCCTCCATAATCGACGCTATTTCTTTGGTACGGGTGGCCAAATCTATCATGAAGCGTTGCAAAAGGGTACACCCTTGGTGACAGCGATGCTCGATATCGACCATTTTAAACACATCAATGATCACTACGGTCACGATTGTGGCGATGCCGCACTCAAACACATCACCCTATTAATCAATGCCCACTTCGCTACAACTCTCGTGGCCCGTTTGGGTGGTGAGGAGTTTGCAATTCTCTTTCAGAATATGAACAAGGCCAGCGCACGCAATCAATTAGAGGCATTCCGCGAGGCACTAAAGTGCCTCCCCCTTGTTTATAATGGAATCAACGTTGCCTTTACCATTAGCATTGGTTTTTCCGATCTCATGGAAGGCGATCTGGATGACATGCTTAGGATTGCTGACCAAAATCTTTATACCGCCAAGGAAAGCGGACGTGATCGGGTAATTGGTCCCAGCTAATGCACCCAAGTTGCTACTATCCATTATCCATGCTAAACAACAATACCAGCTCATCTTTATCAAAACGAACGGATTATTTGCTCACTTTCTGCGCCACCACTTTGATGACATCCAGATCCACGAGGCCACCGGAATTACCGGTGGGTTGGCGCGCAGTTTCAAGTGGCACGGCTTTGATTGTGATCTGGCGCCGCATCGGCTCTACACCAACAATGCATCATTGCTGGCCGAGATCCTGGCATTGGTACCCTGCGAGAAGATGCGGCGGCGTAGTCGTATCTACATTCAAGGTCGCTGGATTCAGGACCCAGTCAATGCCGTTGAGATTATCCTAAAGTTTCTCCCCGTTCAAAGTCTGCATGTCCTTTGGACCTACCTATTTAAACAACGCCTTCCTGAGGATCATTTCGAGGCCCTGGTCTTGAGCAAGTTCGGGAGTGGCCTCAATAAACTGTTCTTTAAGCCTTATTCCGAAAAGCTCTTCGGCATCCCCGCTTCGGAAATCTCGGCAGTCTGGGGACACCGCAAACTGCGCGTGGGTGGATTACAAGACATGCTGCGGAGGAATTCAAAACTCTATTTCAGCCATTTCTACTATCCGCGCCAGAGTGGCTATGGTGCAATCTGTGAGCGTCTGTTTCACGACCTCAAACCATTCGTGCGGTTGCATTCACATCTCACCGGTATCACGTACAATAGTGCGACGGGGCGATATTATTGCGTATTCGATCAGGATGGCCTTGTGACCAGCGAAGAATTCGACTACGTTGTGTCGTCGCTGCCCATTCCGTTGATGGGGAGTTTGCTAGGATTCGATCTACCGCTACGATTCCGACCCGCACGATTGGTCTACCTGTTAATCGATAAGAATCGGGTTAGTAGCAGCCACTGGTTTTACTTTGCCGATGGGCATTACATCATCAATCGAGTGGCGGAATTCAAGAATTTTGCCTCGGGGACCGTTCCAGCGGATAAGACGGTACTCTGTTGCGAGATCACCTCGGTCGATCGTTATTCTCCGCAGCGGGTGATCGATGAATTGGTAAGCGCACGACTTATTGAGCCCGCACAGGTGCTTGACACAAAGATTATTGATATTCCGCACGCATATCCCATCTACGATCGGTCCTATGAGGCGCAAATGCGCCGGATCGGGGAGTTCTTTGCCGAGCATCCGCACCTGTTCAACGTGGGCCGATATGCCCAATTCATACACAAGGATGTGGATGAGATTCTCGATGAGGCAAAGAATGTGGCGGATCGTATTGTGCGTCTTGACCGTCAGCGGGGACGCTAGCTAACCCAAGTTGCTTTTTTCTCCTCTCCCTCCGGTGAGGGTTTCTTGTTTCCCAGCGCATAGTTAGCTATGACACCGTCGTTCCGTGATCGTCACTGGCGAGTAACCGAGGTCTGGCACGCTGGCGTTTTTGATCAATGATGACCATCCATTGGGCAATGAGCAGGCCCTCCATGGGTTTTCGATAACGGCCCTCATTGACGACCAGAAGTGAGCAAGCCTGTAATAGAAACCAGCTAATAATTAATATCGGCAATAGTGGCCGCTGTAATGTATCGTGCCAGCGCCAGAGGCTCGTAGCGACAACTAGCAGAAATAAGGGCATCCACGGCCAACGAAAGTCGGTAGTGATCCGATGTAATAGGTAGTTTTGATCGTTTTCTGGCCAGGAGTCTCCGAACATGACGAATAGAATATTCTCCCAAACTAATCGCCAGTGTTCATCACCAGTCACCCGGTTTTTTTCATAAGAATTACGCCAGTCGTCTTCACCATTTTCTGTGTCAACAAAGACATGGACCTGCCTTGCGCGTGATGAGGTCCAATTAGAAAAAGGCCAGAAAATGCTTTTATTGATCGAAGGCGAGGCAAAAACGTAATACCATGGTACGCCATCAAGGGTGATATGTATTTTGATCTCGCTTTTGCCACTTTCCGCGTAGATTCTGTTGAGCCAGCCGCTACTGAATACTGAGGGGATGTTAAGATAATAGTTGTTACGATAGGCCAGTGAACCCATCGTAATGACGAGAATCAGCGCCGCTAACCGACGCAGCGCAGTTTGTGCGGATAGCCGCTCCACCAGAGACCCGCGAGCCCGCCCAGTGGAAAGGCAATCAGGCGCGTAAAGCCGGTGAGCGTCCACCATATAACCATCTGGACAAATGTCCCAACGGTACGTTTACGTTGGGCGCGCATCGTTGCCCACAGACTTGCCCCGAGGAGCGGCAATAGCAGCGTTTCGGTCATGAAATAGTCAAAAATACCAATCCATGTTGGTAACCAGACCAATAGCGCCCAGCCCGTTAATGCCAATCTCGAGGAGGATACTGTCTCACGCAGAAAACGGTACCACAACCAGGGGGTTATGACAGAGAGCGTGCCCGCGTAAAGGACGATCAACTCCGGCAGCCCGAGTGACCATTTCTGGATAATAGATAGCCAGATCTGATAGAGCGGCGGGGTGAGAATAATCAAGGGGGGAAACGTAAAGAAGGCGCGCGGAGAGGCCCACGGGCGCGATAGGACTCCGCATAGAAGATACAACGGGGTGGGTG
>CAUYTY010000258.1 GCA_963575655.1 Gammaproteobacteria bacterium
TATTGCGTTCCATACGGTCATATACCGCGATGACTTCCGCCTTGTTCGTGATCCCTACCAATAAGCGACGCAGGAGCGTCGCGGGATGCATTCCCACGCAAAGCGTGGGAATGATGTAATAGAATTGGTAACTGTTTGTTATAAAACAGAAGTCCTTAACTTAATGGCAGTGATGCCTATCCCCTGCCTTCTCATGCCCCTACAATGCGCGTCATGTCTGTCTCCAACTTTGTTCATCTCCACGTCCACACTGAGTACTCGCTGGTGGACGGTGTTGTCAGTATCAAACCGCTGGTCTCCGCTGTGGCCAAAGCGGGGATGCCGGCTGTGGCGGTGACGGATCAGAGCAACCTGTTTGCGCTGGTGCGTTTCTATAAGGCCGCGCAAGGGGCGGGGGTCAAACCGGTGGTGGGCGTGGACCTGTGGGTCCGCGAGGATGACCCTCAAGTGCCGCCCACCCGCTTGTTGCTACTCTGTCAGGACCAGCCTGGGTATCGAAATCTGACCCAGTTGGTCGCCCGCGCCTACACCGAAGGCCAAGACCGCGATATGGCCATGGTGCGTCGTGAGTGGTTTACGGGGCGAACTGCGGGACTCATTGCGTTATCGGGGGGGCGTGAGGGGGACGTGGGGCGGGCACTACTGGCGGGGAAGCGGGATGAGGCATTGCGTCATCTCGACCGCTGGGTGGCACTGTTCCCAGGGCGCTACTACCTGGAATTGGTGCGTACCGATCGCGAAGGGGAAGAGGATTACCTGCACCAGGCCGTGGCATTGGCCACTGAGCGGGGATTGCCGGTGGTGGCGACCAACGATGTGCGTTTTCTGACCCGCAGTGATTTCGAGGTCCACGAGGCGCGGGTATGTGTCCACGATGGGCGTACCCTGGATGATCCGCGTCGGCCCCATCTCTATTCTGAGGAACAATATCTCAAGACACCGGCCGAGATGGCCGAATTGTTTTCTGATCTCCCGGAGGCGTTGGAAAACTCAGTTCAGATTGCCCGGCGCTGCAATCTAACGCTACGCTTAGGCGAGGTCTTCCTGCCAGATTTCCCGGTCCCCGCCGGGATGACGATGGATGAATACTTTAGCCGCCTGGCCCACGAAGGGCTGGCCGCACGTTTTCTCCGTATCCTGAATCCGGCGGCGCCGGGTTATGCTGAGCGCAAACGCCGCTACGAAGAACGTCTGGATATGGAGCTGAGCGTCATTATCCAGATGAAATTCCCGGGTTACTTTCTTATCGTTGCGGATTTTATCCGCTGGGCCAAGGAGCATGGTATCCCCGTGGGGCCAGGACGTGGTTCTGGGGCCGGATCACTGGTGGCCTATGCCTTGTCGATTACTGACCTGGACCCATTACCTTATGATCTCCTGTTTGAGCGATTCTTAAATCCAGAACGGGTGTCGATGCCAGATTTTGACGTGGATTTTTGCATGGAACGCCGCGATGAGGTTATTGATTACGTAGCGAGTCGCTATGGCCGCGATCACGTTTCGCAGATTATTACCTATGGCAGCATGAATGCCAAAGCGGTGGTGCGTGATGTCGGGCGGGTTTTGGCGCATCCCTACGGATTTGTCGATGCCATTGCCAAGCTCATCCCCTTTGAATTGGAGATGACCCTAGATAAGGCGCTGGCGCAAGAGGATGTGCTGCGTAAACGCTACGAACAGGAAGATGAAGTCCGCACGCTGATTGACCTGGCGCGTAAAATGGAAGGATTGGTGCGCAATGTGGGCAAGCACGCTGGAGGGGTGGTCATTGCGCCCTCCGAGCTTACCAATTTTGCGCCGCTCTATTGTGAGCCAGGCGGTGCTGGGCTGGTGACCCAATTCGACAAGGATGATGTGGAGCAGGCGGGATTGGTCAAATTCGACTTTCTGGGCCTGCGTACCCTAACCATCATTGATTGGGCGGTCAAGGATATTAACCGGCGTCACCAGGTAACCGGTGAAGCGCCTGTGGATATTTCGATCATCCCCCTGGAGGATCGCGATAGTTTCGATCTACTCAAGGCGACTAATACCACCGCCGTGTTTCAGCTTGAATCTCGTGGGATGAAGGATCTTATTAAACGCCTCCAGCCGGATTGTTTCGAGGATATCGTGGCGTTGGTGGCGTTGTTTCGTCCGGGGCCGTTACAATCGGGGATGGTGGACGATTTTATTGACCGTAAACACGGTCGGGCTAAGGTGGATTATCCGCACCCGGCCTTGGAACCGGTACTCAAACCTACCTACGGGGTCATTCTCTACCAAGAGCAAGTGATGCAGATTGCCCAGGTTCTGGCGGGATATACGCTGGGCGGGGCGGATCTATTGCGGCGTGCCATGGGTAAGAAAAAGCCCGAGGAGATGGCCAAGCAGCGATCAATTTTCGTAGAAGGCGCCAAGGCACGCGGTGCAGCGGCTGAGGTTGCTACCTATATATTCGACTTGATGGAGAAGTTTGCAGGATATGGATTTAACAAAAGCCATAGTGCCGCCTACGCCCTAGTTTCCTATCAAACGGCTTGGCTCAAGACCCATTATCCAGCGGAATTCATGGCCGCAGTACTCTCGGCGGATATGGACAATACCGACAAGGTTGTGACGTTGATTGAAGAATGTCGGATGATGAAACTCGTAGTATTGCCACCGGATGTGAGCTACAGCGATTTCCGTTTTACCGTGCGGGATACGGAGACCATTGTCTATGGTCTGGGGGCGATTAAGGGGGTGGGCGAGGGTGCGATCTCCGGGATCCTCGAAAGCCGTCGTACTCAGGGAAAATTTCTCGATCTGTTTGATTTTTGCCGACGCATTGATTCACGTAAGGCCAATCGTCGGGTACTTGAGGCACTAATTCGGGCAGGGGCGTTGGACAGCCTAGGACCCGGACGGGCCACCCTGATCAACACCCTAGATCGAGCCTCTCAAGCTGCTGAGCGCCATCTGCGTGATGCTACCTTGGGACAGGTGGACCTTTTTGGGTCTACTTCGAGCGCCATCGCTATCTCCAGCGAACGCTATGAGGCTGTGCCAGATTGGGATGTCCGCACCCGGTTGGCGGGCGAAAAGGAGACCTTGGGGCTGTATCTGACCGGTCATCCCATCGAGGAGTATGTCTCCGAACTCGCCAACATCGTTACCGACCATCTGGCGGACCTCCGTCCCACCAACAAGGATAAGTCGGCGGTGGTGGCGGGGCTGGTGCTTGGCGCGCGGGTCCTGCAGAGCAAACGTGGTGGGCGTATGGCTTTTGTCAGTCTTGATGATCGTACGGCACGGGTGGAGGTGGCGGTGTTCAACGAGGCCTACCTACAGTACCGCGACCTGTTGAGCAAGGATCGCCTGTTGGTGGTGGAGGGGCCGGTCTCCATAGATGATTTCTCGGGTGGGTTGCGAATGTCCGCCGAACGTCTGTGGAATATGGACCAGGCCCGCGAACTCTTTGCCAAGGCCCTGACTCTGCGGGTGCGTCAAGCGAGCAACGGTTTAGTGCAACAAATCATGGAGACGTTGACGCCGTTTCGGGAGGGGCGGTGTGCAGTACACGTTGACTACAGCAATGACCAAGCCTGTGCCCGGTTGGTTTTGGGACGCAGTTGGTGCTGCCATCCCTGCGACGATCTGATCACCCGATTGCGTCGTCTATTGGGACCCGAGAACGTGAATATCGTATATTAATCGCCACCGAAAACCTCACCTCTCGATTCCCTTTTCCTCGACAGGAGAGAGGGATAACCTCGTTGTCTTCGCCGGAGTAGATCATTCCAGATGAACCTGAGCTACCTCGATTTCGAGCAGCCTATCGCTGAACTAGAAGCGAAAATTGCGGCCCTGCGCGTGGCAGGGGAAGACGCGACCATCAACATCTCCGAAGAGATCTCGCGTCTTGAGGCCAAGTGTCAGACGCAGACCGAGTCGATCTTTTCTACTCTCTCCGCTTGGCAGATCTCGCAGTTGGCCCGCCATCCTCAACGTCCCTATACCCTTAAGTATGTGGAGTCTATCTTCACTGATTTTGAAGAACTCCACGGTGACCGAGCTTTTGCCGATGACCCAGCGATTGTGGGTGGGGTAGGGCGTCTGGAAGGGCGACCGGTGATGATTATCGGTCATCAGAAGGGTTACGAGACGCGCGAGAAGATCCGCCGTAACTTCGGAATGCCCCGCCCCGAGGGTTATCGCAAGGCGTTGCGTCTGATGGAGATGGCCGAGCGTTTCCACTTGCCCATCTTCACTTTTATCGATACCCCTGGTGCCTATCCTGGAGTGGGCGCTGAGGAGCGCAGTCAGAGTGAGGCCATTGCGCGTAATCTCAAAGTGATGGCAGGGCTGCGGATTCCCATTGTGTGTACGGTCATTGGTGAGGGAGGTTCTGGTGGCGCGCTCGCCATTGGTGTGGGTGACCGTTTGATAATGCTGGAATATTCCATCTATTCGGTGATCTCGCCGGAGGGTTGTGCCTCCATTCTCTGGAAGAGTGCCGAAAAGGCCTCCGATGCCGCTGAAGCCCTGGGATTGACTGCGGTACGGCTCAAGGAATTGGGATTAGTCGATCAGATCATCCCCGAACCCCTCGGAGCTGCCCATCGTAACGTGGATACCATGGCGGCCCGGATTAAACGGGTACTGATGGAAAATCTAGACCAGCTCGACCAGATATCGATAGATGACCTGTTAGAGAGCCGCTATCGTCGCATCATGGGTTTTGGGGCCTATGCCCAACGCGAAGAAAAAGTCCTAGTGATGCGTGGTCTCGCTGCCCCACCGGTTCAGAATCGTCTGCCCGTCCCCGCCAAGGATGAGAAATAAACAGGATGCGATCAGGCTGCGGCGAATAGCTAACCCAAGTTTCCACCTGCCCGTCGTTCTGGCAATCTCTGCCAGGGTGGCGGTCGTATCGTTTTTGTTCTTTGAGAGCTTGCGTGATTCACAGCTACTTATACAGTGACTGATAGTCATTCTTTCTCTGCCTTTAGTTCTTCTCCCATCTTTTACAACCTTAAGGCCCGATTAAAACTGCCATGCCCGCTCCGGTCGCCTCTCGTCTTTCCAATTTCTTATCCCCGCGCTATTGGCCTACGTGGATTGGGTTGGGCATTACGCGCTTGGTAGTGATGTTACCTCACGGAATTCGTTTGGCGCTTGGGGCCTGGCTTGGGCGGACGTTGGGCCAGTGGGTTGCGAGTCGTTATCAGACGGTGGATATTAATCTGAGGCTGTGTTTTCCGGCATTGAGTGAAGAAGAACGTTGGCAACTTGTTCGACATCACCTGGAATCCTTGGGGATGGGGATGATGGAAACTGCCATGAGTTGGTGGTTAGACGATGCAGCCTTGTGTCCCTTGGTGGAGGTAGAAGGAAAGGAACATCTACTAGCGGCATTGGAAAAGGGGCGGGGGGTTATTCTGTTCACGGGTCACTTTACCACCTTAGAAATAGCCGCCCACTTGTTAGCGATCCATGTCCCTTTTCATGCAATGTATCGTCCCTTACGTAATCCTTTGGCGGATGCCGTGGTGCTACGGGCACGTTGTCGCCGTAGCCCACGGGTATATGCCCGCGATGATATCCGCGCAATGATTCGTAGCCTTGGGGAAGGAGCGGCAGTATGGTACGCCATGGATCAGGACCAAGGTGGAGCACATTCGATTTTCTCCCCGTTCTTTGGAGTACCGGCCTCTACGATTACCACCACCAGCCGCTTGGCGCGGATTACGGGGGCGGCGGTGGTACCCTATTGGCCGGTACGCTTGCCCAATGGTCGTTATCGGATCCGCATTTTTCCTGCGTTGGGAAATTTCCCTGATGACCCATCCGACGATACGAATCGGATCAACGCTATGTTGGAAGGTTGGATACGGGAGGTCCCTGAACAATATCTGTGGGTACACCGCCGCTTTAAAACTCGCCCCCCTGGATCACCTGATCTGTACAATCAGTAAACATCAATCCTAGTTACCAACTATCCATCTTTCCTTGCATGACCTTAGCCATAGTCTTATTTCCTGCCTGGCAGCGAGATAAGGTGCTACGTCGAATATGCAAAACCGAGATTGCTCGTTTAAAGTCGTTGTTAGGAGAATAGTGCATACGTTGGCTCGTTCCCTCGTCTCATGTCATCGAGTCGGTAATAAATAACCAGTTACGGAGAATAGTTATGTCTCTGCCCGCCATTCAGCTTCCCTCTGTTGAATCCCACGTGGGAGTGGAAGATTATTTCCAACACCCTGCCAGACTCATATCAGAATCCACATATTGGCGTGATTATTATGAACAGTCTGATACCGTTTATGAATGGAATAACGGTCTCTTGGAGGAAAAGCCAGTGTCTGATTATGAAACCTGTATAATTTATAATTGGTTCATGAAATTGCTATTACTGTTTTTGCAATCGCAACCAATTGCGGCGGTTACTACTCTGGACATGGGATTCCGTCTGGATCTACCAAATAAAGTAACAGTGCGTAAACCAGATTTGGGTGTGGTGCGGAATGACAACCCGATTCCCCTGCTAGTCAAGGATAAGAGTTATCATGGGACCTTTGATTTATGCGTGGAGGCCCTGTCTGACAGTGATAAAAAACAGAAGGAGCGGGACACTGTTACGAAAAAGTCAGAATACGCAGCGGCAGGAGTCAGTGAGTATTTTATTCTGCACAATACCAAGGAACGGGCATTTTACCGGCTAAATGCAAACGGTTTTTACGTACCGATTCGTCCAACAAAGGATAATCTAATCCAATCCATGGTGCTGCCAGGATTTCAATTCCGAATCGAGGATTTGTTGAATCAACCCATCGAAGAAGAAATGATTGAAGATCCGGTATATCGGAGATTCTTATTACCTGCCTGGCAGCGAGATAGGGCGCAACGTAGGGAAGCTGAGCAACACGCACAAACCGAAGTAGCTCTACGTCGTGAAGCTGAGCAACGTGCCGCGCAAACTGAAACTGCTCTACACCGGGAAGCAGCTCTACGTCGTGAAGCTGAGCAACGTGCCGCACAAACTGAGCAACGTGCCGCGCAAATCGAAACTGCTCTACACCGGGAAGCAGTTCTACGTCGTGAAGCTGAACAATATGCAAAAGCCGAGATTGCCCGTTTAAAGTCGTTATTAGGGGAATAGTGAACTTGGCCCCTTTACATAACGCCTATTACTCAACTCCATCCCATAAAACGAGGACGTATTCATGTTGCCAAAATTCTTAACCGGAAAGCCGTGGCTGATTTTTTGTTTTACGGTGCTTTGGTTGCTTGCTGTTTATGGTCAGAGCGCGAATGCCAGTTACATTGATAACAGCGACGGCACTGTAACCGATTCCTCAACGGGCCTGATGTGGAAACGCTGCGCCGAGGGGCAAACCTGGACTGGCAGCACTTGCACCGTAAATCCCGGCCGGTACACCTGGTATCAGGCAATGTCTTTAACCAGTACCTTTGCCGGTTACGGAGATTGGCGAATGCCCAGTATTAACGAATTGCGAAGTATTGTCAATATAAGTTACTATCCGACTATTGATCCCGTTGCATTTCCGAATACGGTTGCGTCGGATTTCTGGTCCGGTTCTCCGGTCGCTGGTAATTCTTACGGCGCGTGGTACGTCTTTTTCGGCAGTGGGAACGACCACTGCTACAGCCGTGACGATGTCTACGCCGTGCGGTTGGTGCGCGGGGGACAGTGTATTTGTAATTTGAGTCTTTGCAGCAGTGATTGCAAACCAGAAAAGAATATCGGTTCGGATCCAAGCTGCCCAAATACTGTACCCAGTTGTGAGGGCAACCCAATTAATGTGTCCACGGGAAATAAATATGAGGTTGAAACAGATTATATAGGCGCCTCTCAAACGCAGCTTTCTCTGTATCGGTATTATAACAGTCAAGACACAACCTTGTCAGCTTTTGGAAGAAATTGGCACAGCGCGTGGCATCGCAGTTTGAATGCAACCAGTAATCGGGTAATTGTCACACGCGGCGATGGCCGGCGGGATACTTTCACCTTGAATGACGCTACGTGGGTGGCCGACCCAGACGTAATGAGCGTATTAAGCGGTAATGCACAAACCGGTTGGATGCTGATCACCTCGGAGGATACGACAGAGAAATACGGCCCGGACGGATGGTTAACTTCGATTACGACCCGCGCCGGACTGGTCACCACGCTGACGTATGACGGCAGTAAGAATCTTACAATGGTCACCGGCCCCTTCGGTCATACGCTAAAGTTTTCCTACGATTCGGCGAACCGCGTCAGCACCATGACGACACCGGATGGCAAGATTTACACTTACGCCTATGATGCTACGAATAATCTCACCTCCGTAAAATATCCTGATGCCACGGTTCGCCAATACCTTTACGAAGATGTAGATCATCCAAACGCACTGACCGGAATCACCGACGAGAACGGCAACCGTTTCGCTACCTATGCCTATGGTAGTGATGGCCGTGCGATTTCGACGCAACATGCGGGGGGCGCCGAATTAACCACCGTCACGTACAACACCGATGGCACCGTGAGCGTAAATGACCCACTCGGTAATACGCATGGCTACGACTTTACCGTCCAATTCGGAATGGTCAAACCCACCGCGATCAGCGGCGCACCAGTGAAAACTTCGGGCGGGAAATCCTTTACCTACGACAGCAACGGCTTTATCGCCAGCCGTACCGATTTCGACGGCAACGTCACTACCTATACCCACGACGCGCGCGGACTCGAAATCTCGCGCACCGAGGCGTCAGGAACACCGCTCGCCCGCACCATTGAAACCAAATGGAGCCCGGTATTCCACCTGCCCATCCAGATCACCGAACCCAACCGAATCACGAAGTTTAGCTACGATGCGAAGGGCAATCTAAAAACCAAGATGGTGACGGCCAATACCGAAACTCGCAGTTGGAATTACACTTACAACGCCAAAGGGCAGGTGTTGACCATTAATGGGCCGCGCACCGATGTCGCTGATGTCACCAAATTCGCCTATTACGTGCATGGTGGCCTCGCTACCATTACGGACGCACTGGGTCATGTGACCAGCCTCTCGAATTACGACGCCAATGGCCACCCGCTAAAAATTATTGACCCCAACGGGTTGATCACCAGGCTGACCTATGACGTGCGGGGGCATATCCAGACCCGCACCATTGGTACGGAGACCACGACCTTTGCCTATGATGCCGTCGGCAATTTGATAAAGATGACGCGGCCGGACGGGTCATTCCTGTCCTACACCTACGATGCCGCCCATCGATTGACCGGGGTAAAGGATGCGCTAGGAAATAGTCTCGCCTATACCTTGGACGCGGCGGACAATCGAACGAAAGAGCAAATCCTGGACGCAACCAGCGCAGTCACACGGACCCGTTCTTACGCCTACGACAATGTGAACCGGCTGATTCAGGAAATCGGGGCGCAAGGCCAGACGATCGCCTACGACTATGACCCAAACGGCAACCTGACGAAGGTGACTGATCCGCTGAATTATGCGACCACCTATAGCTATGATGCACTAAATCGGTTGGCGCAAACTCTCGACCCTAACAACGGCGTTACGATCTACGGATATGACGCCAATGATCATCTTACCTCGTTGACTGACCCGCGTACTCTAAAAACCACCTACGTCTGGAATGGCCTAGACAATCAGCCCTCCTTCACCAGTCGGCACTGGTCTATTTTGATTCTTGCTATAATCGATTGAAAATTATACACTATTCTATCTTAAGCGGCGGATTCAACCTTGAAGTGCAACGGGTGGGTTAATCGATTGTAACTCATTATTGAACACTTCAAAAGGAGTTTTGAACCCGAGGCATTTCCGTGGCCGGTGATTTAGGAAATCCTTTGCCCTCTGGATAAGTTTTTCAGGGATGAATTTAAGACTCATCTTCTTTGGAAAGAACTGGCGGATTAGTCCATTCATATTCTCATTGGCGCCACGTTCCCAAGAGGAATATGGGTGTGCGAAATAGAACCCCGCATTCAGTTCCTTGGCGATTCGTTGATGTTGAGAAAACTCCTTGCCGTTGTCGGTCGTGATAGTGTGAACATGATCAGCGAAAGGCTTGAGTAAGGAAATCATCGTGTCCGCCACAACAGCGGCCTCTTTGCTAGCCACATGGGCAATAGACCTTATCGGAAACCTCCTCATCACCCACCACAGTCAATATAAATCATGAGGTTGCGTTGTCCGGCAGAGCTAGGTAGGGGGTTTCCGATAAGGTCTATTCAACAAGCCATCAAAAATGCGGGCCATATTCTGGAATATTTACCCCCTTATTCACCAGATTTCAATCCCATCGAACATAAGTGGGCGCAATTAAAGGCGATTGACAAAAGAGAACGCCGTACTACCGAGGAAGTCTTCGCAAATTATGCGTAATCATTTTATGGTGGCTTTGCTATATCCACTGTTGATAACGTCGAACGAAACTTTCCAACTCGATACGTATATAACCCAAGTTGCCACCTACTTGTCCCCCCCCCCAGCCCTCCCCGTAAACGGGGAGGGAGTAGGCCGCAGACCTCCCCCCGTTTATGGGGGGATTGAGGGGGACGATTGGATGCGATCCCGAATTTTGAATAGGTGGCAACTTGGGTTATTTATAATGGGAGGATGAACATCTCATACGGATAATGCGAATGGTTAGCTAGCTTTGGATAGTCGGTACTCCTGAATATTCTGTTATTGGTTGCCGTCTTTAATGAGGAGACTCAATAGACATTATCGGAAACCTCACCCCCGCCCCCCTCTCCTTAACAGGAGAGGGGGAGAATTATTCCGTTGTTATGCTTAACTCCTGGACGGAACAGGCAAAAAATCTCCCCCTCTCCTGTTAAGGAGAGGGGGGCGGGGGGTGAGGTTTTGGGTTTTCGATAATAGACCTTATCGGAAACCTCCTCATCACCCACCACAGTCAATATAAATCATGAGGTTGCGTTGTCCGGCAGAGCTAGGTAGGGGGTTTCCGATAAGGTCTATTCAACAAGCCATCAAAAATGCGGGCCATATTCTGGAATATTTACCCCCTTATTCACCAGATTTCAATCCCATCGAACATAAGTGGGCGCAATTAAAGGCGATTGACAAAAGAGAACGCCGTACTACCGAGGAAGTCTTCGCAAATTATGCGTAATCATTTTATGGTGGCTTTGCTATATCCACTGTTGATAACGTCGAACGAAACTTTCCAACTCGATACGTATATAACCCAAGTTGCCACCTACTTGTCCCCCCCCCCAGCCCTCCCCGTAAACGGGGAGGGAGTAGGCCGCAGACCTCCCCCCGTTTATGGGGGGATTGAGGGGGACGATTGGATGCGATCCCGAATTTTGAATAGGTGGCAACTTGGGTTATTTATAATGGGAGGATGAACATCTCATACGGATAATGCGAATGGTTAGCTAGCTTTGGATAGTCGGTACTCCTGAATATTCTGTTATTGGTTGCCGTCTTTAATGAGGAGACTCAATAGACATTATCGGAAACCTCACCCCCGCCCCCCTCTCCTTAACAGGAGAGGGGGAGAATTATTCCGTTGTTATGCTTAACTCCTGGACGGAACAGGCAAAAAATCTCCCCCTCTCCTGTTAAGGAGAGGGGGGCGGGGGGTGAGGTTTTGGGTTTTCGATAATAGACCTTATCGGAAACCTCCTCATCACCCACCACAGTCAATATAAATCATGAGGTTGCGTTGTCCGGCAGAGCTAGGTAGGGGGTTTCCGATAAGGTCTATTCAACAAGCCATCAAAAATGCGGGCCATATTCTGGAATATTTACCCCCTTATTCACCAGATTTCAATCCCATCGAACATAAGTGGGCGCAATTAAAGGCGATTGACAAAAGAGAACGCCGTACTACCGAGGAAGTCTTCGCAAATTATGCGTAATCATTTTATGGTGGCTTTGCTATATCCACTTCGGGGGAACCAAACCCATCGCCATGGGGCTGACCTACGACGCGGCTAGCCACATTTTGGGAATCACGGAAACTGGTTTTTCCAGCAAGGGCTTCTCTTACGATCCGTTAGGACGGCTGACGAATTTCACGACTGGCACGGATTCGACCACTCTCGCCTACGACGCCAACGGCAACCGGCTGCAATCGACCGCCACGGCTGGCGCCACCTCGTATACCTATCCGGCAACCAACAACCGGCTGACGAAACGCTCAGGGGTGGTCAATGAAACAAATACCTACGATGCTACTGGCAATCTAATCAAGACCGGCTCCCGCATTTACAGCTATGACGCACGCGGACGAATGACGCAAGCCCAGATCGGAACCGTGACGACCGCCTATGGCATCAATGGCCTTGGGCAGCGCGTGAGTAAAAACGGGGAGAGCGGCGCTACGGAATTCGCCTACGATGAAGCCGGTCATCTGCTCGGCGAATACGACGCCTCGGGAAACGCCATAGAGGAAACGGTCTGGCTTGGCGATATACCTGTGGCCGTATTGACCGGCACGGGCGCGTCGGCTGCCGTGTATTACGTCAACGCCAACCAGCTCAACGCCCCACGCATCATTACCGATAAAAACGGCAAGCGGGTATGGAATTGGGATCCATTGGCGTTCGGCAATACCAAACCCAATCAAAATCCCTCCAACCTAGGAACCTTCGTCTATACTAACCTGCGCGTTGGTTAGGGGACTCCAGCTAAATAGCATATTGGACGGATTCTTCTTTAAAAAGTTCTCTGACTTTCTCTGGCGATTTTTTTAAATCCTCTAAAAGTTGAGTAGCTTTATTTTTTAACTCCTCCACATTACGAATAAGGTGACGCGCAATTCCTTGTGTCTTAATATTGCTCCATACTAGCTCGACAGGATTAAGGTGTGGAGAATAGGTGGGAAGAAAGAATATTTTAACCTTTCCATTTGTCGTCTCCAGATATTCCTTAACTACTTTTGCATGATGGGCAGAATACCCGTCTGTTACAATATAGATGGGGCATGAATTCTCTTGAGCCAAAATTTTTAGATATTCAACAAACGCACCACCATTGAGCGATGAGGGACCTATTTGGAAATGCATCTTTCCTTCAGAAGTTATCGCAGCGATCATATTTATGCGATAACGTCCACCAGTGGAGGGAATTATGGGAGTTAAACCTTCTAGCCCCCAAGTTGTACCCGCGTGATAATCGGTGCGCGCCCCAGCCTCATCAAGAAAATAGATTATAGCACCCTCATTACTTGCCAACTCTTTGATTCTAGGAAACTCTTTGTTAATCCAATTATCTACTGAAAATTGGTCCCTCTCTATCGCACGATATACTGGCCGTTGTGGAGTTAAATTAATGCGGCGCAAAAAACGGCCCACCGCGGAACGACTCATGTAAATAGAAAATTTCCTCTCTATTAATGTCTTTATCATTTCAGTTGTCCATAAGACTGTCGAGAATTCAAAATCCAATGGGGTAAATGCGCACAGCCAGAATACGAGTATTCCTTCTTGCTGTTCATTGATGAAGGATTTTCTTCCAGGGACAGGTTTCGCATTTAACGTAGCTAGACCCATCTCTTTTGCCTTCTTCACCCATTCGTACACCTTCGATCGGTGCATACCGAAAATCTCGCCCACCTCCCTAGGAGACATTCCTTTACGTACAGCTTTTACTGCTTGAAGCCTTATATACTCAAGGGTAGAGTGATCGAGAGAACGTCCATCAGAATTTTTCATAATTTTAGCAATTTCATGTCTTATTTTTTGGTTGGACTAATAATAGATTATTTTTACTTGCTTGTCCCCTAACCAACGCGCAGGTTAGTAACCTGCGTTTCCCTGGACAGTACTACGACGCGGAAACCGGATTGCATTACAACATGGCGCGGGATTACAACCCAAACACGGGACGGTATGTGCAGAGCGATCCGATTGGGTTGAATGGTGGAATTAATACGTATGGGTATGTGGGAGGCAATCCGATCGGGCGAAATGATCCAACAGGAAATTTCGGATTGGTTGGGGCTGGAATGGGAGCTGTTTCCGGGGCGATAGCCGGTAGTATTGAAAATGGATGGACAGGAGCAATTGTTGGGGGGATTGTTGGTGGGGTAGTGGGCGGTTTAGCCCCACAATTTTCCGGAGGAGTAGCAACATTTGTTGTTCGCGCCTATATTAGCGCATTAGGCAGTGCAGTTAGTACAGCCGCTGTAAACATTGGTACGTCTGACAAGCCATTTTATAGTGGCATGGCAACTAGTGCGCTTCTTGCAGCTGGTACCTTTTCTGCTACTGAAGGCTTAGCGATTGGAGCAGAAGGTTTCGCGGAACAGTTAGTCAGCTTGAATGCCGGAATTCTTGATTCTTCAATTGCCATGATTCAACGCTCTCTTGAGAAAATTGAGTTACGGAAAGAGTTGGAGCATGAAGAGTACAATCGTCCAGGCGGAATGTGCATGCGGCCTTAATCTTTACATCGTTCCCACGCTCCGCGTGGGAATGCATCCTGCGACGCTCCTGCGTCG
>CAUYTY010000259.1 GCA_963575655.1 Gammaproteobacteria bacterium
CCCCGTTTACGGGGAGGGCTGGGGAGGGGGCAAGTAGGTGGCAACTTGGGTTAAATTAGGCACACCAAAATTATCGACTAACCAACGGCTAGATCGTCATTCCGGCAGAGATTAGCGAAATGGCAAATAGATAGTAACTTGGATTAGGCATACGACTCCACCAGCCGCCACCATTCTGAATTCTCTTTCTCCGAGGTGTATTATGAGCTTGTCATCAAATCGCCCCCGACTTGGTGCCATTACGGATTCTTTTCTTTCCTGGTTGTTAATCTGGTGCATTTTGCCAAGCATGTTGGTTACCGCGATTGAGGTAAAGGCTGCAAGTTCTGCTCCCAACCAACGTTTTGCAACGGTGTGGCGCATCCACGGAGACATTACCGCAACGGGAAGCGCTACTGGTGCTAAAAGGAAATTGAGCGAAGGCGACTCCGTATTCGTTGGTGAACGTGTGAGTGCCGCTACGGCAGCCGAAACCGTATTGAAGACCGACGATGCTGGACTAGTCGCCATCCGTCCCGGTACTGAATTCGTTGCTGACTACTTTTCTGCGCAGGGTACTTCTTCCGACAGCTTTACCATGCGCCTTATCAAGGGTTCCCTGCGAGTTATTACGGGTTGGATTGGTCACACCAATCAAGCAAGTAATCGTATCATTACACCTTCGGCCACCCTTGGTATCCGCGGTACCGATCATGAACCCTACGTATTGGAAAAAGATCTGGTCTCAACCAATACGTATCGGGCCGGGACTTATGACAAAGTGAATCGTGGCGGGACTACACTGGAGGCCCTTGGAGAATCGATTGATATTGATGCTGGTAGAGTCGGCTTCGCCCGTAGTAGCAATAGTGACCACGGTGGTGGCAACAAGGTACGCGCAATGATGACGTTACTGCTGCCCGTACTACTGACGAAGGTGCCAGATTTCTATGTACCTGGTGAGTTCGATGCTGAATTGGACCATTACTCCCAGACCGCCGACAAGATTAGTCTCCAGCAATTGGAGCTAAAGCGCAGCGGAGCTACACCAGCACCCGCAGCGGTATGCGTTCCGAGCACAATTGCCAAAACCTGGCTGACTCAATTAGACAACGCAATTATTCACCATGATGCAGCAGGCATCATAGCGATGTTCGCGCCCGAGGTAGCGGTCCGCGCCATTGTCATCAATAGGGATGGGAGTACTGCAACGATCGACCTGGGGCGCGATGAACTAGCTCAAAGCACGCTGACCTCGGTAAAACAGCTCAAAGGCTACCAGCACCGTCGCATTTCGCTCGATGCGAAACTCCACGATCCCAAAGACGGGTCTTCGTGCAATTGGATTGACATCAAATCGGTAGTAATTGAACAAGGTCGACAAGCAGGTAAACACTTCCGCTTCGAGTCTCAAGAAGAATATGTATTGCAATTACGTAGCGAAAAATGGCTCGCCATCAAATCGGAAACGACACAACACTGATACGCCTTAATATCAGAAAGACAAAAATCTGTTAACGAAGATGCCGAGTAGTTTATCAGTAATCCAAGTTGCTACCTATGCGGTGAGAAATGAAGAAATTTCTCTCGCGGAGCAAGAGGGAATAAAAACGCGCTCGCTAGCAACTTTGGTTAGATTAGTCCGAAACATGGTCGCAGCACTCAATAGGAAATTCACTGTTCTTTCACCATTATCTCGACTTATAACACGAGGGCCGAATTGAATAGCTATTAGACATTATCGGAAACCTCACCCCCCGCCCCCCTCTCCTTAACAGGAGAGGGGGAGAATTATTCCGTTGTTATGCTTAACTCCTGAACGGAACAGGCAAAAAATCTCCCCCTCTCCTGTTAAGGAGAGGGGGGCGGGGGGTGAGGTTTTGGGTTTCCGATAATGTCTATTCTATAGTTGGTTTAATAACCTGACAAACTTTTGAAGTCTTTGCTCCACATTTTTAGTTAATTCCATGTATTGCTTTCTTAATATCTCAATTGTATCCAGCCTTTCTGTCACTGGACGAAAAAACCAGTATTCGTAATCTGACGGTTGTTTTCTTAATGAAACCATTTTGAGAATTTTTTCCACACTAGCTGCCCCCGATCTTTGCTGAGGAAATTTAACGGGGGATATTGGGCGGTAATTTGTGACTTTCGGGGGAGATGTTCCGTTCTCGGTAGTAGGTGAAACGCATTCGTCCTGCTCTAAGATTTTGTTCCTCCTGATCTACCAATTCTGCAACTCGGGTAAAGCGGTCGAAGAAGGACGGTACGCTGCTAGCAAGATTGATCAATACCGCTCCCGGCGCAGAAGGTCCTTCCCAGGGAGGGACGTTCGTAATAGGACACAGGAGGCTGTGCATACGTACCAGGATTTCGTCAAGGGGAGTACCCATGACTTCGGGGCCACGATCATCGCCAATGAGAATAGGCGGAACCGGAAGTAGGGCATCCTCAGTGAGACCGTGAGGCAAGAAACTGTTTTTGCGGTAGGTCCACAGTAGGCTATCCATACGTCGCGCAACGCTGGCGGAAGGCGTGTGTAAATAAATAGGATGACCTAACCCATGAGCCTTTTCGATCAATCGGCAGGCATATAGGAATCGCCCCTCAGGGGTGGCGTCAGGTAGAATATAAAAGTCCACTCGGAGCATGGCGGATGTGTAACCGGAATAGTGGAACGAGCGCTAAGACTAGAATCAGATTACCGTCAACGTCAGGAAATCAGAAGATTCCTCTTTTAAGTACAAAAGAGAAATCTTTTGATCTTCGAAACTATTACCGTCTTATTTGCTTGTGCCGTGGGCGCAGCGATCTATGAGGTATTGGACGAGTAATGGTACGGGGCGTCCGGTGGCACCTTTCTTATCACCGCCGAGCCAGGCGGTCCCAGCAATATCTAGGTGAGCCCAGTGGAGTTTTTTAGTGTAACGCGCGAGGAAACAAGCCGCAGTAATTGCACCACCTTCGCGTCCCCCGACATTGGCCATGTCGGCAAAATTGCTCTTTAACTGGTCTTGATAATCCTCCCAGAGTGGCAGTTCCCAGACGCGGTCACCGCTGGTGCGTCCCGCATCGAGCAGATCTCTGGCCAGTGGAGGGTGGTTGGCGAATAACCCGGAGGGATGCTTACCCAGGGCCACCACGCAGGCCCCGGTGAGGGTCGCGATGTCGATGGTCACGATGGGTTCGAAACGTTCAGCGTAGGTGAGGGCATCACATAGGATGAGTCGACCTTCGGCATCGGTATTGAGAATCTCGATGGTCTGACCGGAAAGGCTGGTGACGATATCTCCAGGCTTGATGGCATTGCCATCGGGCAGATTCTCGGTGGCGGGGATAATACCCACCAGATTCACCGCAAGGGCAAGTGCAACGCTTGCCTTGACGCTCCCGAGAACAGCAGCGGCCCCCGACATATCGAATTTCATCTCGTCCATCTTATCGCCGGACTTGATGGAGATACCGCCCGAGTCGAAGGTAATGCCTTTGCCCACCAGCACTATCGGTTTGTCGCCTGCCTGACCACCGTGGTAGTGAAGGACAATGAACTTGGGCGGCTGGCTGCTCCCTTGAGCCACGGCCAGCAACGCCCCCATCCCTAAACGCTCCATGTCTTCCCGTTCCAACACCTCTAGGGTTAGGGGCTGTCCGAGGTTGGCATCGACCAGTGCCTTGGCTTGTTCGGCCAGGTAGGTGGGAGTGCAGAAATTGCCAGGAAGATTGGCCAGGTCCTTGGCAAGGTGAACCCCCGCCGAGATGGCGCTGGCCTCGCGCAGGGCTTGTTCCGCAGCGGTCAGATCACCATCGGGCAAACTCCACCCCACGCTACACAAGGTGCAGGGAGGGGTCTTTTTTTTGCTCTTGAGTCGATCAAAACGGTAGATCGCGTTTTCCACTGTCTCCACAGCCATCCGCACTCGTCCGACTATGTCACGCCCACCTACGGGTAGCTCGGCGAGGGTGATCACCGCTTCGGTGGCGCCAGTATCTGCCAATGCGTTGATCGCCTTGGTGATGGCCTCGCGATACTGGGTATCGCCCAGCTCTTGTTCCTTGCCTACCCCGACCAACAAGACACGTTTGGCGAGAATGCCGGGGATGTTGTGTAGGAATAGAATCTGACCAGCGCGCCCGGCTAAGTCGCCTTGGCAGAGCAGTTTCGTGAGGAACCCGCCACTCGCCTCGTCGATGCGTTGCGCGGAAGGAGAGAGTTGTTGCGGTTCGAGTACCCCTACGACTAGACATGCGGTCGATAGTTTCTCAGGATGCCCACTCTGAATTTGGTATTCCACGCGTCCCCCCATTGGGTGTCTATGTAATGATGGCCTTCGGGCGTCGCGTCGATTCCTCCCCTCAGGCTTCTTAGCCACAATCGGAGAAGGGGGAGAAAGGCCCTTCTAAATCATGGAGAAGAAGACAAGATGCGGTGGTTGAGATGACGACTAAGGTCCAGTGATGGATGAGTGATGAATAAAACGGCGTAGTCTAACCGAATCATTTGTTGATCCGTTGCGACTTTCATCGGTGAAGGGGAACCTTTCGTTGTTAAGAAAGATGTCACATTTTTACAGATTAAAATCCGAAGTGCAACTCTTGAATCAGAAGTTCGACAGCAATCAGTGCTGTAGCCTAAAATCCCGAGTAATTACCGCTAGACATGACATTGATTCCTCGAATAATTCATTAATCCATAAAAATTATGCCGATGTAGTCAGTCCTCCTCTCCATATACCATATAATAAAGTCGGCAACTGCGTTATCCAAAGTCCAATTATTCTGTAAGTTGCGATCACTGGCGGTTTTTCAGAACATCTGTCAAGCATCGCCGAACGTTGGTTGTACTGCGGACATAGCATCCTCCTTCATTAGACCTTATCGGAAACCCCCTACCTAGCTCTGCCGGACAACGCAACCTCATGATTTATATTGACTGTGGTGGGTGATGAGGAGGTTTCCGATAAGGTCTATTATTTAGGATGTTGATGGCTGATCGCGCATACTACTCCCGTAGAAAAGGGGCCAGATCTTTCCTTTTGATAAGAATCATTCTTGTGGAAGGCTCTTGTCAAAAGGAAAGGTTCGCCCCTTTCCTACAGATATATTCAGTCATTCCTATTGCCTCACCGCTTCCAAAACCTCCCACCTTCCATAAGCCTCTCCCAGCATTTTCTCTAATTCTTCAAGACGCCCCCGAGCGACAGCGATATCAACGCCAGGGCGTTGATAGAACCGAGGATCGGCCATGGTTGCGTGTAATGCCGCCTGTTCGATTTCCAAGGCATCAATCTGTCCCGGCAGTGCCGTCAGCTCCTGCTGCTCCTTAAAAGAAAGTCGTCGTGGGCGTTCAGCCCGTGATCGGGGCGGTGTAACCGAAGTCGCAGTCGGAGATGGGCGAGTAGCGGGTATTGGTGGATTGGATAGCGTTGGACGCTGACGCAACCAATCTTCGTATCCCCCCACATATTCGACCACTCTACCACCACCCTCGAATACCAAGGAGTTGGTGACTACGTGATCGAGAAATTCACGGTCATGACTCACCAACAACAAGGTACCAGGATAATCCGCCAGAAGCTCTTCCAGCAGATCCAGTGTGTCGATATCTAAATCATTGGTGGGTTCATCCATGACCAAGATATTAGAGGGACGCGCAAAAAGGCGGGCAAGCAATAAACGATTACGCTCACCACCAGAAAGAGCATTAACCGGCGTATTCGCACGATCCGGGGTGAACAAAAAATCCTGAAGATAACCGATCACATGGCGCCGTTCTCCTCCCACGGTAACGAAATCAGCGCCATCGACCACGCTATCGCGTACACGAGCATCTTCGTCCAGAGTCGCCCGAAGTTGATCGAAATAGGCCACTTGCAGACGAGTCCCCAATTGCAAACGACCGGATGTGGGAGGCAATTCACCTAGAAGTACTCGCAATAGCGTAGTCTTGCCAACGCCATTGGGACCGATGATGCCCACCCGGTCGCCGCGCAACAGGCTGGTAGTCAAGCCCTGAAAAATGAAACGACCATCATAGGCAAAGGCAACCTCTTCGGCCTCTACCACCATATGCCCCGAGCCCTCGGCTTGTTCGATGCGCATCTTTACCGTTCCCTCGCGTACCCGGCGGGCACTCCGCTCCTCACGTAGGCGGAGCAAGGCACGTACTCGGCCTTCGTTACGAGTACGCCGCGCTTTAATTCCCTGACGGATCCATACCTCCTCCCGCGCGAGTCTCTTATCGAACAAGGCGGCCTGACGCTCCTCGGCGGCCAGGAGGGCAGCCCTCCGTTCCAGATAGAGATGGAACCCTCCCGCGTGACTCGCCAAATGCCCGCGATCCAATTCCACAATACGGGTAGCTAGCCGTTGCAGAAACACTCGATCGTGGGTAACAAATAGCAGTGTGCCGGAGAATTCAAGGAGAAACTGTTCCAGCCACTCGATGGCCGGGATATCGAGGTGATTGGTCGGTTCATCCAACAATAATAGATTCGGTGCATCAGCAAGGGCCTGTCCGAGCATCACCCGACGCTTGAAACCGCCCGACAGATCGGCAAAGGTCGCCTCTGCAGGTAGTCCCAGACGTGAAACCAACGCATCCACCCGTGAACGCCACTGCCATCCCCCCGCAGCCTCTAATTGCTGTTGGAGCTGGGCAAGTTTCCTCAATATTGGTGCACTCTCGTCGGTACCGCCGGTATCGCTAGCATCACTTAGGCGTTGACTGAGGTGATGGTATTGCGCCAACCATTGACCGATTGGACCCAATCCCGCAGCTACCACATCGAATACGGTCCCCTCCTGGGCCGATGGTACTTCTTGGGCCAAACGCGCCATCTTGAGGCCAGAGGTACGCAGAACCTCGCCACTGTCTGGGGAAATCTCACCAGCGATGAGCCGCATCAAACTGGATTTACCACTACCGTTACGACCTACCAAGGCCAAACGTTCGCCTTGCTCCACCTGTAAAGTCACCCCATCCAACAATGGCGCTCCACCATAGGCAAGATGGACATCTTTCAAATTCAGCAGGGCCACATCCCCCTCCAGATAAAATCTGTCCACATAACGATCTGGACATACTTTGACGACAACTGTTTAGACCTCCGTACTAATAAGTTCGGAGATATTTAACTCAAGTTGCAACCCATAACCTATTAGACATTATCGGAAACCCAAAACCTCACCCCCCGCCCCCCTCTCCTTAACAGGAGAGGGGGAGATTTTTTGCCTGTTCCGTTCAGGAGTTAAGCATAACAACGGAATAATTCTCCCCCTCTCCTGTTAAGGAGAGGGGGGCGGGGGGTGAGGTTTCCGATAATGTCTATTATATCGTCATTCCGGCAGAGATTGTCGGAATAGCGATTGAATTGATCTGTAGGTAGCAGTTTTTATTAACACAAGATGCTCGCGCCCCCAGGGAGATCTGAACGACTGCCAAGTTTCTCGTCGATTTCATCCCGTAGAAACACATCCAGAAACAATCAGCCCCCTCTCCTGTTAAAGAGAGGGGGCCGATATGGAATTCTCTAACTTAACCCAAGTTGCCACCTACTTGCCCCCTCCCCAGCCCTCCCCGTAAACGGGGAGGGAGTAGGCCGCAGACCTCCCCCCGTTTACGGGGGGATTGAGAGGGGACGATTGGATGCGATCCCGAGTTTTGAATAGGTGGCAACTTGGGTTAACTTATACGTTTTAGTTCTTTCTATTCGGACATTTACCTACATGCCCCTCTGATTGCCATAATCCTAAACCAATAAAACCAATGAATTATACAATCCAATACGCATATATAAACAAAGAAATACCTAAACATTATCGAAGAACTATCTACGGGGCGGCACAATCATCAGCAATCGTGAGAGGTAAGGATTAAGTTTTGGATAAAAATTAATGGTACCATAACCGTTCAGGAGAGAGAAAACCGTCACACCCCTCGATACCATCGAAGATATTACCATGAAACATCTGCTCCCGTTACTACTGGCTCTATGGAGTTGTACCGTCCCCGCGAGTACTGCCGAGGGCCTGGAGTTAGAACTTCAGGCGGCAGCCCGAGCCGGTCAGGTGGAGCGTGTTCAGTCTCTATTGTCGCAGGGCGCCAACCCCGACTCAGCCAATCCCCAGGGTCGGACTGCTCTCATGGGCGCCAGCTTCATGGGTAACCTGGTTACAATGCGTACACTGCTCGCCGCTGGCGCAACGGTCGACGCCCGTGATCATCAGCAAGATACCGCGCTACTCATTGCGGTGCCGCGTGGTGATATTCGAACCGTTCGCCTCCTATTAGATGCCGGTGCCGATCCCAACGCCAAAAATTCTCGCGGTCAATCTTCTCTAACATTGGCCCAACGTACCGGCTACGAAGAGATTGCAAGACTTCTCACCGATGTTGGCGCAATCGATCAGAAGAAGCTTGAGGAGGAGAAAGAAAAGGAAAAGAAGAAAGAAGAAGAACGAAAAAAGAAGGAAGAAGAAGACAAGAAAAAAGAAGAAGAACGCAAGAAAGCCGAAGAGGAAGAGAAAAAGAAAGAGGAAGAAAGAAAAATAGCCGAGGAAGCGGAAAGGAAGAAAAAGGAAGAGGAGGCCAAAGCCGCAGAAGAGAAAAAGAAAGCTGAAGAAGAACAGAAGAAAGCCGAGGAAGCAAAGGCAGCAGAGGGCGAAAAACCCGCCGAACCACCCAAGTGAAAAAATGGAACCAACCTACCTGCCATCTACCCATTATTCCGGCGCGTCCCGCCAGAATAATGGATAGATGGGGTCATGGGTGGTAACCTGAATCAACCACTAGCTTTAGCAAAAAGAATGATACTATGGCGGAACCAACCGTAACGGAACTCTTTATTTCCCACCTTAGTTCAGATAGATCCTTCGTTCAGGCCCTGTGTCAACGCTTGGAGGAATATGGAATCCGCGTGGAAGTGAGCATACAGGGATTGGTTGCGGGATTCTTTCTACACCGCACTACCCGTTCCGCGATTGCTACGGCCAACTGCTTTGTGGTAGTCCAGGGGACTGACACCCGGAATTCACGCCAGATCCATCATGAAATTGCCCTAGCGCGTCGAGTGGCTCAAAGTAGAAATCGCCCCTTCCAGCCCATTGTTCTACGTCTCTCCGGGACTACCGCCGAACCACTAGAGTTCGGTCTTGAGGATTCTCCACAACTACTAAGCACAGAAGATGATCCAGAGACCTTGGATAATGTTCTGCCCGAATTGATTGCTGCCTTGAGTCGCTGCCTACCTGAGAGCTCGTACCTAATCGCACCTGGGGGCAGCACCGCACTACGCTATGAAGGCCCGGCAGCATTAGTGGGGGAACTGATACTCACCCTGCGCAACCCAACCTTAACCCAGGCGGATGGTCGCGAGCGACTCTACGCAGAGGCAACCCTTGACTACTTCCCAGCCGGTCATCTTCCCACTGTCGATGTGCGGGAACACTCGGATCACCCTGACCATCATTTCCGTTTTACCGTCCCCCTCGACCCTATTGAGGCAATGGAGTTGTGTTGGTATCTAGGGGATTACCGACGTTGGCCCATTGGAGAGTTTCAGCGCCGCGCACAAGCGCTGGAGGCTACCTTACCCCGCTGGGGGCAGGCGCTCTATCGGGCAGCGCTGGGGTCCGAGGTGGCACGTACCGCCCGAGATGCCTGGCGTCGTGCGGCTGGGGAGCGACGCTTTTCCGTTCGAGTAGATACCACGGTTTTACCGAGCACGGTCCCAACCAAAGCGGCAACTACCACACCAACCACGCAGGAGAGTGTGATGGTGTCGACTGGATCCTTTGGGATGGTCGGTGGTCGATTTGGGAGTGCATCGACGGTGGTTACCGCCCTTCTTGCCTTGCCTTGGGAGCTACTCCACGATGGGCAGAATTATTTGTTTCAGGGTGCCAGTACCGTACGCCGCTACCACCCCCAACACGGTCGAGAGGAACGGGCACCCGCTGCCATAGAGCCCCCGGTACGAGTCCTGTTGGTGAGTCCCCGACCGGAGGACGAAAACACCCCGTACCTCAATCACCGCCAGAACGCCCAACCGCTGGTACGAACCTTGGCAGCGTTGGGAGGATTGGCCCAACTCACCCTACTCACCCCCCCCACGCTAGGAGAATTGGAAAAAGCCCTGGGAAAGGCCCGACATCGGAGAGCGCCCTATACCGTAGTTCACCTCGACGGTTACGGGATTTATGACCGACACCACGGCAGGGGGGTGATGAGCTTTGAGGATCCCGCCAGTTTGGAGCGTCTGGAGGGGCGGCCTAGCACATTCATCGAGGCCGACGATCTGGCCACCATGCTGCACGAACAACGTGTCTCCGTAGTTTTTCTCACGGTGGGTAGTAATACCCACCACAAGGGAGAATCCGTGGCGCCACCAGAAAAAAGACCGGGTTGCACCGCCTCGGACGATACCGCCGTCACGACTGCGCTGGCCGCACGACTACTGCGTGCTGGGGTCCCTTCCGTCGTAGCCATTGGTCACCACGTTCCCTCCTCTACTACCTCACTCTTTCTGGAGACTTTCTACAACGCCCTGGTACGGGGTGAGCACGTAGGGACAGCGACCGCAAAGGGTCGTCAAGCATTGCGGGATAATCCCTATCGTATGGAGGTGATGGGAACCCAAGTGAGAAATCTCAGTCACCCCCCCTCCACGTTGATCAACACAGAGGATGCTACGGAGAGTGTCGAGGTTCGCACCACCGGGCTCGTGTTGTTCGATTGGTTTGTACCGATGCTCTACCAGGGAACTCAGGACCTCCAACCCTTTCGACGTTTGCCAGAGGCACGCCTCATCACTCTACAAGCGGAACAACGCCCCCTGTTTCTGGGGGCACTACCGCCCCCACCACCGCAAGGTTTCCATGGTCGCTCACGGGAGTTGCTTGCCCTTGAACGGCGCTTTCTCATCGCGTCGTATGCGGTAATTACTGGCCCTACCGAGATCGGTAAGACTGCGCTGGCGGTTGAGACCGCTCGCTGGCTGGTAGAAAACGGACGATTTGAACGTACCGCCTTTGTCTCCCTAGAGGATCACCCCCACCCCCGAGCAGTACTGGACTGCCTCGACCGCCAACTCGTCGCTAACGGTAGTCATGATGGATCCGTAGCAACCGATCCGCAGATTCAGCAACGGGTAGAACGAGCACTCGCCGATCGACCCACCTTGATCGTGTTGGATAACGCACTAATGCGCCTCGCAACGACCCTGCCGGAAAAATTGGCGGGTATTGAAGGGACCAGTCTTACTGCGACCTCAAGCCTTCAGGCAATTCTGGACCTATGCCGGGTACTACAACGAGCGGCACTCACAACTCGGTTACTCTTTACCAGCCATGAGCCGCTGCCACCTCCCTACACTGGCCACACCCATTCTCTTGGTCCCCTGGACGAAGGCGACGCTATTGCCTTGGTTGCGGGGGTGCTCCGCGCTACCGGTCAAGTCCCCGCACCTACCGATCCAGGCCGTACCCGCACCGAACTGCTGAACCTCGTGCAGATCGTGGAACGTCATCCACAGGCACTGGTCCTCATTGCCCCGGACTTGGTCGAGCACGGGGTACGTGCCACGACTGGCAAGCTCCGCACTATTCTGGCGGAATTGCATCGCATCCACCCTGACCCGGTCCCAGTCGTCGCCGTCCCTACAGCGACCTTCAATCCTGCACGTACCCCTCTTCTTACAAGGGGGGGGGCGGGGATCGTAAAAATTGAGCAAGTCCGTGCCCTTTACGCCGCGATTGCGTTGTCGTTGGGCCGCCTCTCGCCCGAGGTCCAGAAACAAGCGCGGGTCTTGGCCCACTTTCAAGGAGTAGCCAGTCTCAATGTGGTCGCAGAGATGTTGAGCCTGTCCTCGGAAAAGGCCACTACTTTTGGCGAACAGCTCATCCATGTCGGGTTAGCCCATGATTTAGGAAACAATTGTCTCGCTTTAGATTCAGTTCTCCCCGCCTATCTAACCGCAGCAACCGATGAGCACATACGCACGGCGGATTGGGAGCACTGGCTAAAAGCAATGGCGGGCCGACTAGACGCCTTGTACAAGGAATGGTTTCGTAACGCCGATCTCTGCCTCCAACTTACCCGACGGGAACTTCCCAACTTCCTGGCTCTACTCGATTGGACGGCCAGTCACCGAGCTGCGGAGGAGACTTTGGGGTTCGTGTGGCGATTGGAGACCCTGTTGGCGTCTCTCCATCTACCCCGTGCCTTGGAGAGGGTAACCGCCCTACGCGAACGACTGGCGCCACACCTTACGGGTTGGGGTCGTGCGGCCTTCTCGGCCGAGGCCGCAGCGGTAGAGCGGTTGCTAGAGGCCGGCTGGCTGCCTGAAGCCCTAGAACAAGCCCAAGCCCTGTTGGGACGTACCGAGAGTGCTGGAGAGCGGGCGTATCCAGGGGCTGCCTACGACATGGGGATCGCCTACCGGTTGGTTAGTCGGGCATTGGAGGCGAGCGGAAACGCTGGGGCAGCCCTGGCCCACCTGGAGGTAGCCCGTCGTCGCTTCCAGGCTCTGGCAACGGCGGGCAGCGAGACCGCAACCCGCATGATTTCGGTTTGTTACACCGAACGCGGGGACTGTCTACGGGCACTAGGACAATTGGAGGCGGCAGCTACCGCCTATCAAGAGGCCCTGACGGTGGACGAGATACGCGGTGCCACCCGCGATGCGGCCGTAAATCGACTCCAACTTGCCGATGTCTGGCGACTCCAGGGGGCCTATCCAGAGGCCCTTGCCCTCTACGCCGAGGCCCGAGAATCCTTCACCGAGTTACGGGAACCAGCGATGGTGGCCGTCGCTTGGCATCAGATGGGTTTGATTCATCAAGAGATTGGGGATGGAGAGGCGGCAGAGACCGCTTACCAGGAAGTATTGGGGATCTGGGTACGTCGTGGAGACCTGGACGGAGAGGCACTCACCCTCATTGAATTGGGTGATTTATACACTACCTTGAATCGTCGGGAACAGGCGACGAGCTGCTACCGTCAGGCTGCGGATCGCTATGGGACCCTCGGCGATGCCTTCCATGAAGGACAAGCACGTCGTCATTTGGCCGATACGCTGCTCGATCTGGGAGATGCCACGGCAGCACGACAGGAGGTAGAACGGGCCTTGGTCTGTCAGTCCTCCTTCGGACATACGGCGGAACCCTGGAAGACTTGGACCCTCCTCGCGGATATCGAACGTACCCAGAACCGTCAGGAAGCGACCGTTCGAGCCCAAAACGAAGCAGTAGCAACCTACCTGGCCTACCGTCGCGAAGGTGGTGAACCCTCATTTCCCGGTGGACGGCTCTGCGAACAGGTGGCCGTTGTCCTGAACCAGGGTAATGGTGCAGCGGAATTGCTGGAAGGGCTACGGACCGCAACCCTTGAACCCAATCTCCGTGCTGAATTAAACGCCTTACTACCCAGGCTCGAGGCAATCATTGCTGGATCCTGTGACTCAGCCCTTGCAGATGATCCAACCCTGCATTACAGCGATACCGCCGAACTACGATTACTTTTGGAACGAACTAGTAAAGTTTCTAACACCCTTTTTGACACCTATACCAATTACACCTAAGAAGTTTTCTTATGTTAACTCAAGTTGCTACCTAACCTGAGTTCGACGTAAGAAACGCACTAACTCGCTGTATTTATTATCCTTATA
>CAUYTY010000260.1 GCA_963575655.1 Gammaproteobacteria bacterium
TCTCGTATTCCGTATACATCCACCACTTGCACCTAAACTACCTCCAAGCCACGACACTGGAGCCTGGGAGCGTGAAAAAACCCTCCGGGTCGAAAAACACAAGATCGAGATTTCCGGCCAGGCACTAGCTAGCAACTTGGATTATGGCACCGATACTACCAATCTATCGTGTAATGAAATTATACCCAGATTGAGTCACCCGCTCCCGCCAATAGGAGAGTAAATCATGAATGGTCTGCTCGAAGGGAATGAGTGGTGCCCAACCGGTATGTTGTGAGAATTTAGTGGTATCGGGGACCTGGAGATCAGCATCAATGGGGCGAAGTCGTTCCGGGTCAACTTCAATGCGGATATCTTCCTTGCGTGGCGACATCGAAATTAGCATATTTAATATCTCGCCAATGGTGCAGGAATGACAGCCGCCAATATTATAATAGGCGCCAGGTATTGGATTAATTGTTACCAGTAGATAATAGGCACGCACCGCATCACGCACATCAGCAATAGTTCGTAGCGATTGAAGATTTCCAACCTTGACCACTGGTGGAATCATATCCTTTTCAATCATTGCGATCTGTTTGGCAAACGTAGATTCGGCAAAGACATCACCACGCCGTGGTCCGGTGTGAGTAAACATCCGCGTGGTCATGACCGTCATGTTATACGCCTCGGCATAATAACGTCCGAGCAGATCGGTACCAACCTTCGATATGGCATAGGGTGATGCAGGATGAAAAGAGCATTCTTCGTGGATAGGCAGCTTTTCTTTTGGGACACGTCCAAATACTTCGGAAGAGGCACAGACATGGACGATGGCATCGGGTACCGACCTACGCAAAGCCTCTAGTACGCGAGCAGTCCCGATAATATTGGTATCGAGGGTATCCAACGGTGCTTCAAAGCTGGTGCGTGGATAGCTTTGCGCAGCGAGATGGAATACATAGTCCGGTTTGGCCTTGTGGACTACATCCTGTACCGACAAGGTGTCGCGCAGCTCACCGTAGAGCAGATGAACACGGTCTCTCGTATTGATCCGACCAATAAGATTGGACAGATTATCCAGAGGGCTGCGCCAACGATACATCCCATAAATATCCCAATCGGTTTCAGTCAACAGGAATTCAGCGAGATGTGAACCAACCATACCGGTAATTCCGGTAATCAGTGCGCGAGTTACCATAGTTTTGCTCTGTGGGTTCTTTTGTGACGCCATACATTAACAGCAATATGGTGAATTAACTGTAAAGGCAACCGCCCACTCCCCCTCCCAATAGAAGGAAGTAAATGATTCGATCGTAAGATAGTAACATTTGCATAAGGATCATATTGAGTTTCGAGGGTATGCAAGGTCCACCCCCTGATGTCCGTCGTAACTATCTCACCTTACCACCGCCCCCAACATCGATTGCCTCATCCTCCCAACTTCCCTACACTTTACAACCATGAGCCCCTTGTCTGATAAGAAAATTTTACTCGGTGTTAGCGGCGGTATTGCGGCCTATAAGACCCCGGAACTTGTCCGTCGCCTACGTGACGCTGGTGCAACGGTTCGCGTGGTCATGACCCATGCCGCGACGGCCTTTATCACCCCCCTCACCCTCCAGGCGACTTCTGCCAATCCGGTTCACACGGAATTGTTAGACCCAGCCGCAGAGGCAGGTATGGGACACATCGAGTTATCCCGATGGGCAGACGTCATCCTAATCGCCCCTGCCACCGCCGATTTGATGGCACGTCTTACCGCAGGACTGGCAGACGACCTGTTGACGACTCTATGCCTGGCATCACCGGCGCTCCTGTGCCTAGCCCCGGCCATGAATCATGTTATGTGGGCGGCCCCAGCCACTACGACCAATCGCGATATCCTCCTCTCTCGTGGGGTACGCCTGTTCGGTCCGGCCGAGGGGAAACAGGCCTGCGGCGAAATCGGCACCGGACGAATGGAAGAGCCTAACGACTTGGTGCGTGCCTTGGAGGTGTTGTTTTCTACCCCTCCCCTGCTCGCCGGACGGCGGGTCCTGGTCACTGCCGGTCCAACCCGTGAAGCCATCGATCCGGTACGTTTTCTGAGCAATCGCAGTTCCGGGAAAATGGGCTACGCAATTGCGGCAGCGGCAGTGGCAATGGGCGCCCAAGTAACCCTAGTAACGGGCCCCACGGCTTTACCCACTCCTGGAGCGGTTACTCGGATCGATGTGGTCTCCGCGCAAGAGATGCGGGATGCGGTACTCAACCGGATGGATACCTGCGAAATTTTCATCGCCTGCGCTGCGGTAGCGGATTATCGTCCGATTGCAGCTGCCCCTCAAAAGATCAAAAAGAAGGGAGAGAGCCCCCTCACCCTAGTATTGGAGCGCACCGACGATATTCTGGCCATGGTCGGTAATCTCCCCCACCGGCCATTTACGGTAGGCTTCGCTGCGGAGACGGAGAATCTCGAAACCAACGCCCAGGATAAACTCCACCGCAAAGGGGTAGACATGATTGCCGCCAATTGGGTGGGCGGCGCTACCGGTTTCGAAAGTGACGACAACGCCCTCCAGGTCTATTGGATAGGTGGGCAAGGCGACCTCCCGCGCGCAAGGAAATCAGTGCTAGCGCGTTCCCTGTTGGAAATAATCGTCGAGCGATTGTCCTCAAAAGATGCCCCCAAACCAATATCCGCGATAGACCCCCTGGCCCCCATGAACGTCCACGATTCTTAATAACAAAAATTATCGCATGATGTCGCCACCTATAAACTATAGGTCATTCCGGCAGAAAGTATCAGAATTGACGATTAGGTTGAGTCGCATGCTGATATCTTTTACATTGCCCACTCGCATTCTATCGAACCATGTAACTAGAGACTTATGATAAACATCCACACGATAAGTATTCGTCAGTTAATGACCAGCTTAGTCGCATTGATCTCCATTTTCATGTTGGGATTAATGATCATGGTCTGGCAAAAGTCCCATGAGATTAACGATGACTTAAGAAGTCTTACCGAATTTGGGCAGACAGCATCAATGGTAAAGGATATTCGTTACCACACCGTACAGGTCCAACAATTTCTTACCGATGCCGCACTCACCCATGAGTCTGACGGGATTACCGAAGCACGTAACCACGCCCGTGCCGCCCAAACGCTCTTCGATCAACTAGGAACAATCGAGCCCACGGAACAAACACACCTTCAAGCAGCGGCCAATGACCTCAAAGCGATGCTTCAAATAGGCGAGGAAATGGTTGATGCCTATCTGAAGAACGGTATGGAAGCGGGTAATATCTTAATGAAACGGCCGAATACCGGCTTCGACGATCGTTCCCTTCAAGTCCAAAGAGGAGTGGAGCGCCTGGTTCAGAATTTAGAAGGGAAACTAAAACAACAAGGCAATGATGTTTTCAGTGGAGGCCAGGCCCTAGTCACCAGGTCCGCCGAGATCCAAATATTGGTTTCTACCGTCATCCTCATGGGTAGCCTATTAGCCCTATTCCTTATTAGAAATCAAGTTAAGAAACTCATTGAAAGCCTGGATGAGGCGTTTTCCGCACTTTCCAGAGGGGACCTAACTTTTCATATGGACGCTACGGCAAATGGTGAAATTGGACAAATCTCCCGGATATTTAACAATTTTATCAAACGATTTGAAGAAACCGTCCGAGATTTTCTAAGGATTAACGATCAAATATCTTCGGCAACCGCTGAAAATTACATTAACGCCCACGATACTGCGAATGGCGTTGAGAAACAATCACAACAGATTCATGAAATGGCCGCCGCCGCGACCCAGATTAATTCTACGATCACCTATCTGGCCAACAATGCAATAGCTGCCTCTGAGGCAGCCCGGGAGGTAGCCGACTTAGTACAGTGTGGAAACACATCTATTAGCGCGTCGATCGATAGTATGCAACAAATAATGTTGCGCTCTGAGGAATCAGCCCTGGTGTTAGAATTATTGGGACAACGCTCCACTGAAATCGGAAAGATCGCCGAGGTCATTAAGGAGATTGCGGCACAAACCAATCTTCTCGCCCTCAACGCAGCCATCGAAGCGGCCCGCGCCGGTGAGCAAGGGCGCGGTTTTGCGGTCGTTGCCGATGAAGTACGTCAATTGGCCGTAAAAACCGCTCAGGCCACTGGCAAGATCACTGAAATGATTAAGGGGGTTCAAAATGAAGCCCAACGTTCAGTAACCTCTATGCGGGCAGTAACTGAAGGAGTAACGCAGGGGGTAGCCCTTATTAAGAATGCCGGTGATACCCTCCAGCAAATTACTACCCATAGTAGTTCCGTAGCCAATCGCATGATGGATATTGCTGCCGCCACCGAGGAACAATCAACCACGACCCAACATCTCTCCCAAAACATCGAAACAGTCGCCAAGGTAGCTCAAAAAATTGCCAATCGTGCGCAACAGGACGCCCTGGCAGCCGATGCTCTAGCCACATCCGTCATTGGAGAATTGGATACTATTGTTCAACGTTATCGATTAGAGCAGGACGAGGTACATCTGGAGGGAGCGGCATTGGAACAAATGCTTCACTCCGTTCCCCCCTTAGTTCATTGGGAGGATGATTTGAGTGTGGGTATTTCCCGTGTCGATGAACAACATAAAATTCTTATCTCTCTCATCAATCGCCTTCATGCCGCCATGAAGAAACGGATGAGCACAACTGTGACCGGCGAGATCCTCAAACAATTGGTAGATTACACTAAGACTCATTTCTCCATGGAGGAAGAGATGTTTAAACGTTATCGCTATCCAGAACCTGAGTATTCCCATCACCTCCAAGCTCACGCCACTTTCGTCAAAACCCTTGAGGAGATCCATCAGAAATTTTTGCGTGGCGATGAGTCTGTAGGTATCAAAATCCTCAATTTCTTACGACAGTGGCTAATCGAGCATATCAAGGGGACTGACAAGAAATACGTGCCGTTCCTTTTGCAGCAGGGAATCAAATAGCTTCTTTAATAATACCCAAGTTGCTACCTAGTGTCTGATCGAAACCCACGATTTCGTGCTGCATAACCCACAGGGTTGTAAAATCGAGACGGTTTCCGGTCAGACACCAACAACCTGCCCTCAGTCAAAACGACAAGAACCAGGAAACGAATAGGTAACTATTCAGAATGTTTTCCGAACACCCCAAATATTGCATTTACAATTTGTTCCCCCCTCTCCCCTCAACAGGGAAGGATTGACGGTTGCCTGCATTTCTGGTTCTTGGTTAATGAATTATTCCAATAGCTACTGCATCCCATGAAAATTCCATCACTTACCAAAAAGACTCTGCCTGCTACAGAAGATCCTTCTCCGAAGGCTCCTCCCGCGAAGGACGCACCTCCTCAGAAAGGACGGTCGCTCACTTCTTTTCTCATGGCGACAGTGCTGTGCGTCTTGGTTATTGCAGTAACCGGCGTCATTCTCCTTCTGCTAGAGGAGGATCAGGTCGAACGCCAGAATCAACAACAATCCGCCCAGATTGCGACGGCCCTGGCCACAGAATTGGCCTTCTTCGTACAGACGCAGACCTCGCTCCTGGAAGCCATTGTCCAAGACCCGACGCTGGTCCAACTCTTTACGGCAAATGACAATATCGCCCTAGATGCCCGAGCGGCAGAGCTTACCTACTTATTTCCTGGGGCTCTCCGGGTACGTCTATTGCGTCCTGGTACCGTTCAAACCGATGAAAAGATTCATCCTGCGTTAGGTTACGCGGCATTGGCACTATTACGTGAAACCGAGGCTGGACGAATCCCTTCGGTGGAAGTCCATCTTTCCGTTGGCGGGAATCGCAATATCGCGATTACTCGGCCAGTACGTGACACCTCCGATAAACGTATTCTGGGGCATGTTCTGGTCCAATCCTCGGTAGATTCGCTGCCTCATCTGCTAGACCCAGTCGCACGCGGGGAGAATCTCGTTGTCTTGGTACAGACTGGGGATCGTCGGGAGGTTACGCTTTATCACAAAGGAGATAATCAAGAGACCGCCACCGCCCCGAATGTGGTACGCAAGGAAATTCCTGGTACACACTGGAGACTATCCTACCGCAGTAATTCTCACGGTGGTGAGGATCAAACTCTACAAATTGGTGGATTGTTGGGCGTAATCGCTGTAGTGGTCATCCTGGCTTTTTTGTGGGTACAACGTACCTTTAACAAGGCATTAAATGACGACCTCTCAGCCATTGTCACCACGATTAGAGAATTGCGTAATGAGCGTTCCGCCGCCCCATATTCGGCGCATTTCGCTGCGGTGTCTGGTACCTTGGAAGTTATTCAGCGTCTCTTTCAGACGCCAGCGACTCAGCAACCTAAGGCAAAGGTAGTAACCGCCGCGAGTCTCGGTGTTCTCCCCAAGCAAGAGGTGAAACCCTCTCTGGCGCCTCCGGTCCAGGCACCCGTTGACCCCACGCCACCGCAAGTCACGGGAGCAACGTCATCGCCGCCCCCATCGGTGCCGCAACCAATCTCAGCGCCAACCCCAGCCCCGGTATCAGCCTCGCCATTGGCAGCGGCACCCGCCACCGTTTCCGCGCCCGCGCAGGTACTCGCCTCCGCCCCCCCTGCTGCCCCAGCACCAACTCGGGTGGCACCGCTCCCTCTGGTTCTCCTGGACTTGGACAGTGCCCCCCCCGAGGCACCCACACCTACGCTCAGTCCTCCGGTGGTTTCCACCCCGTCAACAGCGCTGCCCACACTGGGCTTGTCCCTATTGGACCTGGACTTCTCTGACTTGGCCCCCGGCAATAAGGCGACCGTTACCCTCCCGGTCGCTGCGGCGTCTTCTTCGCGGTCCTCAGACCTGAGCCTTCTGAATCCGGGCTTCCCCACGCCGGCTTCCGAGGAGGACGAGGAAGCCATTACGTACCCCTCCGACCTTACCTCTGCCTCGGCTTCCCTATCCCCTGAAATTTTCCGGGCCTACGACATTCGAGGGATAGTAGATGACTCTCTAACTGCGGAGGGGGTCTACACCATCGGTCGTGCCATTGGCTCAGAGGCCCACGAACGTGGCCAACAGAGCGTCGTCGTAGCACGCGATGGACGTGTCTCGGCACTACGACTCGTCAACGCCCTCATCAGTGGAATGCGCGCCACGGGGTGCAATGTCATTGATATTGGGCAGGTTCCAACCCCGCTGCTGTACTTTGCCACCCACTTTTTGGAGACCCATGCCGGGGTCATGCTGACCGCCAGCCACAATCCTCCCCAATGGAATGGGATGAAGGTGGTGTTAGGAGGGGAAACTCTTTCAGAAGAGGGAATTCAACGGTTGTATCAGCGGATCGAGGCGGATCAATTCGTGACCGGAGACGGGAATCTGCAAACCATGGACGTGATCCCCGAATACCTTTCCCAGATCACCACTGATATCCAACTACAGCGGCCCTTACGCCTGGTAGTGGATGGTGGTAACGGCGTGGCGGGTGCCCTGGCCTCCCGGCTCTATCGCTCGCTGAATTGCGAGGTTGAGGAGCTGTTTTGTGAGGTGGATGGAAACTTTCCCCACCACCAGCCTGACCCCAGTCAGCCCCAAAATCTGCGCGACCTCATTGATGTGGTGAAGGCCCGTCAAGCGGACCTCGGCATTGCCCTCGACGGCGACGGTGACCGCTTGGTGGTTGTGGCCGGCAACGGCGCCATCATCTGGCCAGATCGCTTGATGATGCTATTTGCGGGTGATTTCCTACCTAGAAATCCAGGGGCCACTGTTGTATTTGACGTGAAGAGCAGCCCCCATCTCCCGCGCACCATCAAAAAGTACGGAGGGCGGCCTCTGATGTGGAAGACCGGTCACTCCCTCATCAAGGCCAAGATGAAGGAGGCCGGAGCCCTCCTGGGTGGGGAGATGAGTGGCCACATCTTTTTTAAGGAACGCTGGTTCGGCTTTGATGACGGGCTCTACGCCGGTGCGCGGCTCCTGGAACTCCTGTCGCACCACGAACATCCACCCACCGACGTGTTTGCCAAGCTGCCCGATGCTGCCATAAGCACTCCTGAGCTACGGCTGGATCTGCCCGAAGGAGAGAGCAACCGCCTCATGAAGGCGCTAGCCCTAACTCGAACGCGCATCACCGGTGCGGAAATTACCAACATCGATGGCCTACGCGCCGATTTTGAAGAGGGTTGGGGTTTAGTTCGGGCCTCCAATACGACACCATCTTTAGTGTTTCGTTTCGAGGCGAGTACCCCACAAACACTCCGCCGCGTCCAAGATGAGTTTCGACGTATCCTCCTCGAAGTCGGTCCAGGACTTAAATTGCCGTTCTAACCGGAATAATCTCGCGCTGTTTGTTGACCTCTGCCCGCAGCAAATCAACACCCACCTCTACCGCTGGTAAGGTAGCAAAGGCTTTAATTTTTTGATCGCTGGATCTGTCTGTGACTGCGATCATGGGGCTACATTACCGTCCACTCAGATAGCCGTTGTCAAACGGTGGTCGGTACCTGGGCAGTTACTTTCTGAGCAGCGATGAGTTTCATCCAACGCGGGACTGCCGGTTCCGGCGCAGGGATGGTAGGCATTTCCCCGGTCAGCGCCTGCATCAAGGCAGATATCGCCTGCTGATGATCGGTCGCAAGCAATATACCGGGATGATGGTCGACCAAATCCGAGGGACCAACTCGTCCTGGTTGTAGCGCCACCACGGGCCGTCCCATAAGTGCCGATTCGTAAAGCAGCAGAGAACTTATTCCGACAACAACCTCCGCAGCACTCGCAAGTTCAATGCGATTGCCTTCTACTAGCTTGGCCTGTACTCGACCATGAGTCGTCACGAATAGATCGGTAAGGGCCAGAGGATCTTCACGGGGATGAGGTTTAACCGCTACGGTATAGTTCTCTTTTCGAACCTCGGCAATTGTTTCGAGGACATTAAATAAGAGGGTCAAGGCGTCTCTTTCCGTATATCCTAAACCATTGCAGCTACCCATCGAACCATAAAAACGAGCAAGCGGTTCGGAAGCAAACAAAATTAGGGTGCTATCCCCCGCTAATTTTTGGCGAAGCCCCAGGGCACGGTAGCCCCGCCTCTGGATAAACTCATCCCATCCTGGATGGCCAGTGATAATAATGCGCTCTTCTGGACAACCTGCCTCGATAAGACGCCTCGCCATGAGTGCATCGATAACGGCAATCTGCCCTGGCAGGCAATCGAAGGGACAATCAGGAGAGGAAGAGAAACGCTGATGATAATTGATCCAATGGTCTACAAATGCGACAGATGGAATTCCTTGTTCTCGTGCCCAATTCCAAAATTGGCCATCACCCACAGCATCGAAGGAAGTACCCGTGAGTAGCATCGACGGCTGCACTGCTGCCAAATAGGGTTGTGCCTCTGTAAAAGAGGTTACCGTCTGCGCCGTTACCCCTAACATCGCCCAGGATTGCGCGGCATGTTCCAATCCAAATACTAAACACGAGATTCCTGCCCCTTCCCGTAGGGCTCGAACCACCGGGGCGAGTGCGGCAGCGCTACCGGGTTGGCATGCAACAATAATTATTGTGCGCATCACGGAACGTCAAAACGCAACTGTCCAGCTATCTCTTTTGCGCTCAAGCAGAACGAAGTTTAGCCAGGGGAGTTTCTGAGACTGGGTTAAAGTGTTGTGGAGATCAATACCTTCTCTAATTGCCGCGCCAAATTATCCCGCGCAAAGCGTTCGTGAGCTAATCGAAGAGCAGCCTCCCCCGCGTGCGCCAACTTTTGCTCATCCGTCAAAAAATCAACCAACTGTTGTGCCGCTTGTGGAATATCATATTCATTCAATACTACACCCGCTCCACACATCCGTAATAAATCAGCTTGCCAACCACCATAATTGGTAACAACGGGTCGTCCGGCAGCCAATCCATCAAAAAATTTATTAGATGAATTATCCCAAATTCGACCGGGGATAGTGACTAGAAGTGTCGAGACTACCGTTGCTGCCGAAAATAGCGCGGGAATATCGGCTTTGGGAATTTTTGGTAGTACAAAAAAATTCTTATTCAAAACGCCTAGTTCTTGCGCCAAAGTTTGCACAGCGTCAAATTCCGCGCCATCGCCAACCGCCAAAAAGCGCACATCAGGCATAAGCGACTGCACGACACTAGCTAATTTTGCCATATATCCCACATCATTCACTTTACCAAAAGCTCCGGCATACAGCATCAAGGGCCGCTCCCCTAACCATGCATAACGCGATCGAAACGCTTTCCCTGCTTCGGGAGACACTTGGAACAAATCAAGATCACAACTATTGGGAATAACATGTACCCGTGCTTCTGGGTAACCACGACGTACTACCCCCTCTTTCATGCCCGGCGAAAGAGCTACAACCGCAGATGAATTATCATAGGCAAACTTTTCTAACCAACGCGCCAACATTATCGGGAGTGACCCGCGCAGTGCACCAATTACAATGGGTAAATCTGGCCACAGGTCACGCACCTCAAATACCATTGGGATGCGTTGGCGACGCGCTGCGTAGATGGCTGGGAGCGCAATAGTCAACGGTGTGCTCGTTGCAAAAACAACATCCGCAGGAATGGCTGCAGCGCGCGTAGCAGCGCCCCAAGCAAATTTAAAAAAAGAGCGGATACGCTCTTGATAAGATAGCCGGTTGGAATATGGCACGGCCAACCAATGCACCGTCATTCCTGCTTCGGTTGTGACCCTCCAAGTAGATGAGGTGTTTTGGTTGGACCGATCAGACGTTATCATGTGAACTTCATGACCCCACTCCACAAACCGCCGCGCCATTTCAAACGAGCGTGTTCCTCCTGACATGGATGGTAGGTTGAAATACTGATGCAAATATAGGATGCGCATATTTTCTAAACTAGCCCCTCTTCACTACAATACTTCGTAACCAGCGATGCTCGCCCAAACTGCGGAATCTACACACTGACGCGTATCCAACAAATAGAAACGACGCATGCCGGTTAGATTATCTGGATGGAGAGTCTTAAATTCCGAGTGGTCAACCAGCAAGATAACTAAGTCTGCGTCGCGAACAGCCTCTATTATAGAATTGGCCCAGTGAGATTTAATCGCATCCGTTGGTGTGATATGAGGGTCATAAGCGCGCACCGTCAGCCCGGCATGAATCAAGCGCTCCAATACTTCCACGGCTGGGCTCTCACGAATGTCATCAACATCCGCTTTGTATGTCAGTCCCAAACACGCCACCACAGGTGACGCAATCCCTTGCAAGGCGCGTTGTGCTCGTTCTAATACATAGTTAGGCATGCCATCATTCACTATGCGGGCCTGCCGAATCAACGGTGTACAAGTGGGGGCCGCTTCTACCAAGAACCATGGATCAACCGCAATACAGTGCCCCCCCACACCCGGACCGGGCCGCAGAATTTTAACGCGTGGATGACGATTAGCGATTTGGATAGCTTCCCAGATGTCGACATCAATTTGATTAGCCAATAAAGCAAATTCGTTGGCTAACGCAATATTGACATCGCGAAAGGTATTTTCCATCAGCTTTACCATTTCGGCGGTGACCGCAGTAGTCAGCACAATTTCGCCTTTAACAAAGGTCGCATAGAGATCACTCCCTACTTGTGCTGAAGCGGCATCAACCCCGCCGATGACACGCGCGTTATCCACTAACTCCTTCAGGATTTGACCGGGCAAAACGCGCTCGGGTGAATAGGCTAATTTAAAATCCTTGCCGGCTAATAACCCCCCCCGCTCTAATATGGGGCGCACTAAACTCTGGGTGGTGCCAGGTGGCGAGGTTGATTCCAAAACAACCAAGTTCCCTTTCCTCAGATGCGGCAATATCGCTTCAGTTGCTGAGACCACGGCGCGCATATCGGCAGTTTTGTCTGGCTTTATGGGCGTGGGGACAGCAATAATAAAAACGTCGGCGGCCTCAGGTGTAGTTTGCACCCGTAAATTACCGGAGGTTATGGCCGTCCGCACAAAATCTTTTAGCCCCACCTCTTCAATATGAATATCCCCTTCTTGTAGGACTTGAATAACATGCGGATTAATATCAACCCCAACCACTTGCAGCCCATGATTAGCGAACATGCTGGCCGTAGGTAGACCGATGTAACCAAGACCGATCACACATAATTTAGTCATGCGATTTCGATTCCTTTTTCTTGATAGTTTAACAGCGCTTGTACAATTCGCGGCGCAGCGTGCCCGTCACCATACGGGTTTGTTGCTCGCGCCATACTTTGATATTCTGTTGGATTGTCTAACAACCGACGCGTCCATTGTACGATCTGTGTTCGATCAGCACCGACTAAACGCACGGTACCCGCATCCACCGCTTCAGGACGTTCTGTAGCCGATCGCAAAACTAATACTGGCTTGCCCAAGCTGGGTGCTTCTTCTTGAATTCCTCCGGAATCGGTAAGCACCAGATCGGCACGCTTGAGCAATTGAACGAGCGGTAAATAATCGAGTGGCGGTAGCAATGTTATGCCTGGTACATCTTTTAGCCAACGCTGCACGGGGGCTTGCACATTAGGGTTGAGGTGCACTGGATAGATCATCTGCACCTGGCCTGCATACATCTCTGCAAGGTCGCGTAAGGCCTGGCAAATCTGCTCAAACGGTTCGCCGAAATTTTCCCGTCGATGAACTGTGACGAGAATGATCCGTCGATCGGAAGGAATCTCTGGCAAGGAAAGTGGCAAAGATGGTAGAGCAACCACATGCTGCAACGCATCAATGACCGGGTTGCCGGTTACAAAAACAGTGGTCGCCGGGATACCTTCTTGCAACAGATTATCTCGGGAGCGAGTGGTTGGCGCAAAATGTAGTGTAGCGATGACACTGGCAATACGCCGATTAATCTCTTCGGGAAAGGGTTGGTATTTGTCGTAGGTACGTAACCCGGCCTCTACGTGTCCCACTTTAATACGCGCATAGAAGGCGGCCCATGCCGCCGCTGCTACCGTGGTGGTATCTCCCTGCACCAAAACCCAATCGGGCTGCTCTTTTCTAAAAATTGGCTCTAGCTGCGCCATTACGGTAGCAGCCACTCGTGTAGGCGTTTGGTCGGCCTGCATCACATTCAGATCATAGTCTGGTGTAATTTCAAATAAATCCAGTACCTGATCCAACATTTGTCGATGCTGGGCCGTCACACAGATCTTGCTAACGACAGAATCCGGATGACAGCGCAAGGCCCGAATGACCGGCGCCATTTTGATGGCTTCTGGACGCGTACCAAAAACAGAGAGGATTTTTATCATCGATGGACAAAATTTAACCACAGGTGATGGGTAGATTTCCGGAAAGTATCGTTTCAACAACCGTTCTCCGAAACTTACCCATCTATCACGATGACAAATGGTGTTCGGTTC
>CAUYTY010000261.1 GCA_963575655.1 Gammaproteobacteria bacterium
GCTCACTCAACTAACTGTTAATTCAAGAGTTGCACTTCGAGTTTGAATCCGCAATGTCTATTCACGGTTCCATTCATCTGATCATTTCTCAGGATTTTTGCCTTGCATCATCATTGCGCTCCCACTGTTTATCCTAGGCTGCTCGTATCAAAGGTCCCGACCTGGGTTCGGAATAACTGAGCGGCATGGAAAAAATTGAGATGCTCGGTTGCTTGGCTAAGTTGTTTAACGGCGTCGCTGCCAAAGTGCTGTTGGTACCAAGGCAACAACTTGGGAAGCAGATCAAGCGCCTGGATATCTCGATTATCGAGAGATTCGAGGAAGGCATCGAACAGGGCGGGAGTGGGGGTGCATATCTCTTGCGGAGATTCATTTATCGTTGACGGTTCGTTCGCCTGATGGGTCTTTATGGCGGATATCAGATCATTCAGCGCACTCGCCAAGGCCGACAATAGATTCATGGTGTCGTCATGGTGCTGCGCCTTAACTGCGGTTTCCAGGGTCCCGGCCAGATCAGCGACCCGATGCGCCGCTAGATTACCCGCGACACCGCGCAGGGTGTGTAAACGATGGAGGGCACTATTCCGATCACCATTATCAAGGTCCGTGCGAACCTGGTGGGCAGTGGTACCAAAGTCTGTGACCAGGCGATCGAGCAGTATGGCAAATATGTGCGCATTTCCGTTCAGACGCTGGGCGATGAGCGGGGTATCAATACCAGTGATGGACGGAAAAGGTGAGAAAGGAGATTCATGCGTGCTATTTGTTCCTCTCTCGGACGATTTGACCGAGGCCAGATTGGACAATACTGCGAATAATTCCGCGACATCGACGGGCTTAGCGATATGGGCATTCATACCAGCCTCTCTTGCCCGCTCGCGATCAGCAGGCAAGGCATTCGCGGTCATGGCAATAATCGGCAGGGTCGAGAGTCCGAGTTGGTTGCGAATCGCACGGGTGGACTCGTAGCCGTCCATCTCAGGCATCTGTACATCCATCAACACGGCGTCGAAGTGTGCACTCGCGACTCGCAGCCGGTCGAGGGCCTCACGACCGTTACCTGCGATCTCGACTTTGGCCCCTGCCCCATCGAGGATGGAGCGCATGACCATCTGATTGATCTCGTTGTCCTCGACCAACAATAGGGAGAGTCCCGCCAAAGGAACTCCAATTGGCGCGGTGGGACGCGGCACAACGGTTGGGATCTCCTGTCCCTGTCCGAATCGGGCGGTAAATCTGAAGGTACTACCTCGACTCAGTTCGCTCGTGACCGCGATCTCACCCCCCATGAGATCCACCAGCCGCTGGCAGATGGCCAACCCCAGCCCGGTCCCACCAAAGCGCCGGGTGGTCGAGGTATCCGCCTGATTGAAGGGGTCAAAGATACTTTGTTGCACGGCTGGGTCGATGCCAATCCCTGTATCACGGACCGTAAAACTCAGACAAACCTCGCCGGTGTCCATAGCCAGACGCTCCACCGTGAGCGCAACCTCCCCTTGCTTGGTGAACTTGATGGCATTGCCGAGGAGGTTCAACAATACCTGTTGCAGTCGGAGGGCATCGCCGACCAGTACCGGCGGGATATTTGCCGCGACGTGAAACGATACATTGAGGTTCTTATTTTGGGCATTGGTGGTTGTGATCGTCGCCAGCGTTTCGAGCAGCTCGTCGAGACGAAACGGTACCGCCTCCAGTTCCAAACGACCGGCCTCGACCTTGGAAAAATCCAGGATGTCGTTGATGATCCCCAACAGGGATTGAGCCGATTGCCGGGTCTTCGCGAGGTAATCACGCTGCATGGAAGACAGCTCGGTCTGCTCCAGGAGGTACAGGAGCCCCATAACTGCGTTCATCGGCGTCCGGATCTCGTGACTCATATTCGCCACGAAGGCACTTTTCGCGCGGCTGGCCTGCTCGGCGGCCTCGTGTTCGCGGTGGGCTTGGGCCAGCTCTAACTCCTTGGCTTGGAATTGTCGGGTGATGCGCAAATTTTCCTCGTGCAGGGCCTTACGGCGCAGCAGTGCACGGATCCGTGCCCGAATGATCTCGATATCGACCGATTTGCCGACGAAATCGTCCGCGCCCGCCTCCAGGCCGCGCATCATGTTGTCCTTGGAGTCATCAGCGGTGAGCATGATGACCTGAAACAGGTGCTGCCCGGTTCGTCGTAGGCTATTCAGCCGCTGACAGAGTTCAGCACCATCCATGCCCGGCATGATCAGGTCAACGACCAGACAGTCGAAGGACCCCGACCCGATGCACGCCAGGGCCGCCTCGCCATTGTTTACTGTGGTGACCTCATACCCATCTTGTTCCAGATAGTGTTTGAGGAATTTGAGAAAGGTCGGGCTGTCGTCGACAACCATGAGCCGCGAACGACTTGGCCCCGATGGCTCGCCCCCCATAACCGCAGGTCGTTCTGCGTGCCGGCGCAGCAAGGCGCCAACGCGCATCAGCAGCACATCGGTATCGGCGGATTTCGCGATATAGTCATCGGCGCCACTTTCCAGCCCCTTTTGCTCGGTGTCTCGTCCAATAGCTTCGGTCAACATCACCAGAGGGATGTCGCGAGTCTGGACATTCATACGAACCAGGCGCGCCAACTCGGCGCCATTCATGCGCGGCAAGTGGTAATCGACCAGAATCAGGTCGGGTCGACTCTGGTTAAGTCGATCGAGCGCGGCCTCAGCGGTGTTCACACACTCCGCAGTCCAGCCCTGTTCCTCCATGAGGAATTTCATCTGAAACGCCTGCGTTCGAGAGTCCTCGACGATCATGATGTGGGAGGAACTCATGTTTTTTTCGACCTTCCGAATATTGATAGATTGACGAGAGGGATTATCATATTCCACTATTTCACGACAACGAACAAACCTCCTCAGGTAGATAAAAAATACAATGGCAACAGAACGCTCTCTGGTGGTTTTTTTGCTGGACGAACAGCGCTACGCCGTAGCGCTGAATCGTGTACAACGGACGATCCGGGTGGTGGCTATTACACCGTTACCCAAAGCACCACCATTGCTGCTGGGTCTCATTGATTTGAATGGTGTGGCTATTCCCGTGATGAACGCTCGGGCATGTTTAAACCACCCCCCACGCACAGTACGTCTTTCCGACCACCTTCTGATCGCCACCGTCGGGCAACAACGGGTCGCACTGCTGGTCGATGAAATTCTCGGAGTACTCGAGGGTGTGCCCGAAGACCTAACCCCCGCCGACACAATCCTGGCCAAGCTGGATCTCGTCGTGGGCACCGCCAAACACCCCGATGGACTCATCCTCATCATCAACCTTGACCGCCTCGTAGATTTTGATGCAACGGCCATCGTTGCCCAGGGAGGTTCCCTCTAGGCATGTTAAACGTACTTTAATGTGTTAACATGTGATGTATGAAATCACAATCACAACCAGTTGGTATGTCAACAGGCGAAGCCGCACTCTACCTTGGTAGAGGTGTAAAAACACTTCAGGCATGGGATCGTGAGGGTAAGTTAAAACCAGAAGGACGAACGCTAACCGGGCGTAGAGTTTATACCCGAGAACAATTGGATGTTTTTATGGGGTTGCGTCGTGAGATACCAGTTCCTATTCGCTCGATTGTCTATTGCCGAGTATCGAGTAAGGCACAAAAACCGGACCTGAAGAATCAAAGACGCGTCCTTGAGGAATTCTGTGCGGCCCGTGGCTTGGTCAATGTTGAATGGTCTGAGGAAATTGGTAGCGGGTTGGATTTTGATAGGAAAAAATTCACGGCTATCATGGAAGCGGTTGAACGGGGCGAGATCAAAACACTGGTGGTGGCTCATAAGGATAGACTCACCAGATTTGGTTTCTCGTGGTTTGATGCAATGTGTAAACGGCATGGGTGTGAGCTGCTCGTTCTTAATAATGAGAGCCTGTCGCCTGAGCAAGAGATGATCCAAGATTTAATGACGATCATTCACTGTTTTAGCAGCCGCCTGTATGGACTGCGCAATTATCGAAAAAACCTCAAGGAAGCGTTAAAACAAAATCAAAAAAAAGAAAGCTGAACATGCCCCTTGTTACTCGTTGCGTAACCTCTCAAGATTTGACTGCATCCAAGCACACGCGCCTGGCGGAAATCGCTAAACGCTGTGGAGGGGTTCGTCATGAGGGCTGGCACCGATATGGTGGATTAGCTGGATTGGAAAGAAGAAATCGAGACATCAGAGATGAAGATTGGATGTCCGGTCCCTATCTAGGTTCTAAAACCTGATTGCCTGCAAGGATCTGGAAGGCGACTTTGGAAGATTACTAACCTGCGCGTTGGTTAGGGGACTCCAGCTAAATAGCATATTGGACGGATTCTTCTTTAAAAAGTTCTCTGACTTTCTCTGGCGATTTTTTTAAATCCTCTAAAAGTTGAGTAGCTTTATTTTTTAACTCCTCCACATTACGAATAAGGTGACGCGCAATTCCTTGTGTCTTAATATTGCTCCATACTAGCTCGACAGGATTAAGGTGTGGAGAATAGGTGGGAAGAAAGAATATTTTAACCTTTCCATTTGTCGTCTCCAGATATTCCTTAACTACTTTTGCATGATGGGCAGAAGGTGGTGTTTCAGACCTGGATATTGCGGTAGCCATTCTTCAAACATGGGTATCGGGTGACTTTCTGCCATAATTTTGAAGTATTATCGTGCGCAACGAGAACTTTACTTGGAAAGAACCTCCAATGGCTGACAGAGCTGTTTTGTGTCCATGCTGTAAATGGGCACTGGTCTATTTTGATTCTTGCTATAATCGATTGAAAATTATACACTATTCTATCTTAAGCGGCGGATTCAACCTTGAAGTGCAACGGGTGGGTTAATCGATTGTAACTCATTATTGAACACTTCAAAAGGAGTTTTGAACCCGAGGCATTTCCGTGGCCGGTGATTTAGGAAATCCTTTGCCCTCTGGATAAGTTTTTCAGGGATGAATTTAAGACTCATCTTCTTTGGAAAGAACTGGCGGATTAGTCCATTCATATTCTCATTGGCGCCACGTTCCCAAGAGGAATATGGGTGTGCGAAATAGAACCCCGCATTCAGTTCCTTGGCGATTCGTTGATGTTGAGAAAACTCCTTGCCGTTGTCGGTCGTGATAGTGTGAACATGATCAGCGAAAGGCTTGAGTAAGGAAATCATCGTGTCCGCCACAACAGCGGCCTCTTTGCTAGCCACATGGGCAATAGACCTTATCGGAAACCTCCTCATCACCCACCACAGTCAATATAAATCATGAGGTTGCGTTGTCCGGCAGAGCTAGGTAGGGGGTTTCCGATAAGGTCTATTAAACAGAATAGGTTAGATATTAGACATTATCGGAAACCCAAAACCTCACCCCCCGACCCTCTCTCCTTAACAGGAGAGAGGGAGATTTTTTGCCTGTTCCGTCGAGGAGTTAAGCATAACAACGGAATAATTCTCCCCCTCTCCTGTTAAGGAGAGGGGGCTGGGGGGTGAGGTTTCCGATAATGTCTATTGTCTTATGCGTAGCTATTGGCTCCACGGAGAAAGCAATAGATTATTTTTGATGTTCAGGGTTATGCCTGCTTTACCCTCCATGATCAATGTTGGATTAAGGTATCCTCACTGGATCCCGAAAAACGCATTGCTATCCCCCTTGGTAAATTCAATCTTCCGATCACTGGCGCGATCCGGGTCCGGATCCGCGACGACCACGAGGTTGATATTTTATATACCGTGGATGAGATAGATGCATGTGTAACTCGTTCTTGTAGGACGCAAGAGATCGGTATTGATAAAGGCTATACCAAAGTTTTTACTGACAGCGATGGACAGCGCCATGGCGAGGGATTTGGTAAATTATTGTCGAGTGAATCGGACCACCTGAAAAAAGTTTTTGCCGCTCGCCAAACACTTGAAGCCATTACCATTAAGTGTGAGACATCTGGTAAGACCGCCAAGGCGGCGCGGATACGGAATAATAACCTCCGGTGTGAGAAGCTCGCCGCACACCGCCGTTGACACCGACAATAGACATTATCGGAAACCCAAAACCTCACCCCCCGCCCCCCTCTCCTTAACAGGAGAGGGGGAGATTTTTTGCCTGTTCCGTCCAGGAGTTAAGCATAACAACGGAATAATTCTCCCCCCTCCTGTTAAGGAGAGGGGGTTGGGGGGTGAGGTTTCCGATAATGTCTAATGTGTCCGGACAAAAGTATTTTCGGCGGAGCACTCCGTCTTAGATAACCCAAGTTGCCACCTACTTGCCCCCTCCCCAGCCCTCCCCGTAAACGGGGAGGGAGTAGACCGCAGACCTCCCCCCGTTTACGGGGGGATTGAGGGGGGACGATTGGATGCGATCCCGAATTTTGAATAGGTGGCAACTTGGGTTAGATAAAGCGGAGGCGATTGTCGTCGAGGATCTGCGTCAATCGATCCGTGGTTATGATCGTGGGCGCAATATGAATAGACGCCTCTCGGGTTGGGTGAAAGGCCTAATTCAAGAGGCAATAGAAGCAACCTCCCGCCGACGCGGTGCATCGGTCAGCGAGGTCAATGCCGCGTATACGTCGCAATGGATTTCCAGTTGCTCAGCCTTTGGCAGGAGGTCTGGAGATGTCATTCACTGTCCGTTGGACAGGGTCGTATTCATGGCGGACCACGTTTGCGGCGGTGAACATCTCCACCGTAAGAACGACACGGGGATTCGTCGTTTCCCGCCTTACCGTCAGGTGAAGCAGGTGTTGGAGGACCGTTCTCGTCAGACAGAAAGACCTTGCCTTGCTTCCGGGCAATGCAATGCCGATCCGTCATGCCTGAGACTGCCCAAGCGAAACTCCAGTTGCAGTGGCAACACTATCAACGGAGAGCGAATTATCCTCAATCCATGCGTGCCATAATCACTTATGAGCACGTTAGAGGAAGCAGCATGAACATGCCTACCACCTGGTTTAATCAGGCATTGATGGCCAGGGTCAGCACTGTCATTGCCGAACAGATGGGATTGCATTTTGCGGAAGATCGCTGGCCAGAGCTGGCCGAGAATCTCAAGAAGGCCAGTCAGGCGCTAGGGTTCAGGGATCCCGATGGCTGTATATCCCAGCTCGTATCCCAGGGGCTAACCCTTCGACAGATCGAGACCTTGGCCAACCATCTGACGGTCGGCGAGACTTACTTCTTCCGGGAACCGGCAAGTTTTGAGTTACTCGAAGGCGAGATCTTGCCCGCGCTGATCGCAAAGCGCCGGGGGATTAGTCAAACTCTCCGGCTGTGGAGCGCCGGCTGCTGCACCGGCGAGGAGGCCTATTCGCTGGCCATTGCCTGTCTTCGCGCCATACCGGACATTGAGCACTGGCATATATCGATCCTCGCTACCGACATCAACCCCCAATTTCTCGACAAGGCTAGGCAGGGAATTTATTCCGAGTGGTCGTTTCGGGGCGCGCCCGCGTGGTTTCGCGAAAATTTCTTTTCGCGCGTAGCAGACCGGAAATTTGCCATCGTGCCGCAGGTCAAGCGCCTCGTCCATTTTGGGTATCTCAATCTGGCCACGGATGTCTACCCATCGTTTCACAATCACACCAATGCCGTAGATGTCATTTTCTGCCGAAACGTCATCATGTACTTCACCCCTGAACGACAGCGGACGGTTGTGGCGGCGCTCCAACGCTGCCTAGTGGAGGGAGGCATTGTCCTGGTCAACCCCGCCGAAGCCAACGCCGATCTTTTTTCGATGTTTTCTGTGGAAAATCATGAAGATGGGGTGATTCTCTTCCGCAAGACGACTCAGCCAACCCCGGTCGTTCCGACCTCGGTCACATTCTTCCCCGTCGAGCCTACCCCTAGCGCATCGCTTATTCCAATGGAGGAACCAGCCCAGCCACCGTCAAGCAACCCACCATCACCGGTGGTTAGCGAGTCCCCTTTGCAGGTTGCACGCGATTATGCCAACCAGGGCCAACTTGACAAGGCAATCCAGTGGTGCAAACGCGCCATCATGGCCGAACCTACCAATCCCGCCCCCTATTTTTTGTGCGCCACGATTCACCACGAGTCGGGTAGTCTTCAGGAGGCCATGACCGTATTTCGTCAAGTGCTCTATCTCGATCAGAATTACATTCTTGCCCATCATGCCTTGGGCCATATCTACAGGCAGCTCGAAAAACCTCGTGAGTCCCGGCGCCATCTTGCCATTGCCCTAGAACTTTTGACAGCGCGCAACCAGGATGAGGTTCTACCCGAATCCGAAGGTATGACCTGTAACCAGCTCATTGAGCCTATTCGTGTCATGATGCAGGCATAATCACCGGTTAGACATTGCAATCGTAGTTGTTGCGCCAGATTCTCGAATTGAGATAATTAACCCAAGTTGCCACCTATTTGCCCCCTCCCCAGCCCTCCCCGTAAACGGGGAGGGAGTAGGCCGCAGACCTCCCCCCGTTTACGGGGGGGATTGAAGGGGGGACGATTGGATGCAATCCCGAGTTTTTAACAGGTGGCAACTTGGGTTAATTAAGAGAAATTGTCAGTTGTTTGTGATTTACAAAACTGGCGCCCAATTGAATACCGTAGGTAATTGCAATTTTTCTATAAAACTGGGCCAACCATCAGGATTGCTGCACCTTCTAAGCAACTTCAGCTAAGTCACTTGGAAGGCAGTGATTTGATCCATCAAGCAGAACCCATCTGTTGTTCGATAAAACCCGCAGCCTTAACCGTCGCATCAATTGCCTGAAGGGTAGCAAGCAACGGCTCTAATAATCCTAGCGGCCAAGCATTAGGACCATCGGAAAATGCCTGTTCGGGATTAGGATGTGTCTCCATAAATAGCCCAGAGATTCCTGCTGCCACGGCCGCTCGTGCGAGTACCGGCACGTATTCTCGTTGACCACCTGAGGCCATTCCCTGCCCTCCTGGAAGTTGTACTGAGTGAGTGGCGTCAAACACCACAGGACAACCCGTGGCGCGCATCGCAGAAAGGGAACGCGGATCCGAGACAAGATTGTTATAACCAAAAGAGGCCCCTCGTTCACATACCAGAATCGTAGAATTACCCGCCTGTTTGGCCTTATCCACTACATGAACCATATCCCAAGGGGCAAGAAATTGTCCCTTTTTAATATTGACTGGCCGACCCGCCCGCGCTACCCGTTGAATAAAATCAGTCTGGCGACATAAAAAGGCAGGAGTTTGCAACACATCCACCACCTCCGCGACCATTTCTATCGGAGTATTCTCGTGAACATCAGTAAGTACCGGGACCCCTACCTCACGCCGTACCCGAGCTAAAATCGCCAATCCTTGCTCTAATCCCGGTCCTCGAGGGCTCCGTCCTGAGGTACGATTAGCTTTATCAAAAGAGGATTTATATATGAATGGAATTCCCAAACGCGTGGTAATTTCCTTGAGCTGAGTTGCAGTTTGCAGAGCAAGTTGTTCGGATTCGATGACGCAGGGTCCCGCGATCAAAAAAAAAGGACGGTCGAGACCGACTTCAAAATCACAGAGGTTCATAAGATTACTTTCATGTTGTGTAATAAAGGAGCTACCCATCCAAGTTACTACCTATGGCTCAATCACAACCGCGACTCCGATAGAGATTTCGGAATCACGGCTTGAAGGTTTGGTAGGGAGGAACTTGAGTTATCACTCTGAGGAGAAGTTTTAGTCGTAGATGATTCTACGAAAGGATACAATCCCGCGAGCGCGTTTTTACTAGGTTGGGCCTGCTTGCGTCGGCCCAACCAACGATTCCGCATTCAACGAGTTGCATCTTTTAGGAAAGCGCCTTCTTTTCCCTGGTGGCGCGTGCTGCCTTGATATAACCGAGAAATAGGGGGTGACCATCTCGGGGCGTAGAGGTAAACTCGGGGTGAAATTGGCAGGCCACAAACCAAGGGTGATCAGGAAGTTCAATAACCTCCGCCAATTTCCCATCTAAGGATCGCCCAGCAATCAACAAACCCGCATCCTGGAGCGACTCCAGATAGCGATTATTTAATTCGTAGCGGTGACGATGGCGTTCAACGATAACCCCCTTGCCATAGACCTCGCGAATACGTGATCCCGGAACCAGACGGCACTGCTGTGCCCCCAGACGCATGGTCCCACCCAAATCATCAGCGGCCGTCCGTCGTTCTACCGTGCCATCAGTGGTGGTCCACTCAGAGATCATTGCGATCACCGGATATGGCGTCTTGCGATTGAACTCGGTGCTATGTGCCTCAGCCAGACCCGCACGATGGCGGGCGAATTCAATAACCGCAAGCTGCATCCCTAAACAAATACCAAGATAGGGAGTCTCCTGCTCTCGTGCAAATTGTACTGCGGCAATCTTGCCCTCAATGCCCCGTTCCCCAAACCCCCCTGGAACAAGAATGGCGTCCATATCTTTGAGGATATCGGTACCGGTACGCTGGATCTCCTCGGAATCAACATAGACAATTCGCACCTTGGTGCGAGTATGGATCCCTGCGTGGATTAATGCCTCCGACAGAGATTTATAAGACTCCGCCAAGTGGACATACTTACCCACCATGGCGACAGTAACTTCCCCATCGGGATGCAGCAATCCATCTACCACTTGCTCCCACTCTCGCAGGTCGGCTGCTGGAGCAGTCAGCCTCAGCTTTTCTACGACGATGTCGTCCAAACCTTGGGCATGATAGAGCAACGGAATACGGTAGATGGTATCCACATCTATCGCAGAGATAACCGCACGCTCTTCGACATTGGTAAAAAGCGCAATCTTACGCCGTTCGGAATCGGGCAACGGGCGATCGGCACGACACATCAGAATGTCGGGCTGGATACCGATAGAACGCAATTCCTTGACGGAATGCTGCGTAGGTTTTGTCTTAATCTCCCCCGCCGAAGGAATATAGGGTACCAGGGTCAAGTGAATATAGAGAACATTGTTACGTCCCTGCTCTACGCCCATCTGACGAATGGTTTCCAGAAAGGGCAATGATTCGATATCACCCACCGTACCGCCGATCTCCACCAGGGCTACTTCAGCATCGCCCGCCCCTTCGCAGATGCAACGCTTGATCTCATCGGTGATATGGGGAATTACTTGTACGGTAGCCCCTAAATAATCACCACGGCGCTCCTTGCGGATCACATTCTCGTAAATGCGTCCAGCGGTATAGTTATTCTTACGCCCCACGGTAATACGGACAAATCGTTCGTAGTGACCAAGGTCAAGATCGGTTTCGGCCCCATCGGCGGTAACGAAAACCTCTCCGTGCTGGAATGGGCTCATAGTCCCCGGATCGACATTGATGTAGGGGTCCAACTTGATCATGGTGACCCGAATCCCTCGGGCCTCTAATACAGCTGCCAATGAAGCCCCGGCAATTCCCTTACCCAAAGAAGACACCACTCCACCGGTGACGAAGATAAATTTAGTCATGGAAGGTCCGTATTAAGGGGGAAAGGATTGGTAGCGGTCAGCGCCTAAACGAACCAATCTCGGAACGAGTCTTCTCTATCATTTTGGGCGTCTGACACGAAACCATAACAAGCTCTTTGACGAATTCCTGGATGCGTTTATCGGAAATATCACCATGGTTCTTTATTAAATCCCGATTAACTTGTACCACCAGGTAGGGATTCCGTCCCGCAGAATGATTAGTTCTCTCAAGCACCGAACCATCAAATTCGATCTGGCTACCTGGATAATCTAGCACCCAGGAGCTATAGGTCCTATGAAAACGCTCTATCAACTCTGGACGGTGGCTTGAAGGAAATTCCTCGGTTGCGTGTAGGTAGTGGGTCCGGTAGGGAAGGTAATGGCCCAGTGCCGTGACATCCATATCCCTTTCGTCGATGGGCTCGTTCTTTTTGGTGGTAGCATTCCAGCGATGTGTTTCTCGCTCCGTCTCAAACAAAGTCGATAAGCGGCGCCCCAGGGGCAGTAACATTTTTGTCGCATAATCGGTCTCAGAGGTCAATACCGCCACGACAGGAAGCTGCGACCCGAAATAGGTGGCATGTCCCGCAGCCAAATCACTCAACGGGGTGAATTGCAGTGCGGTTAGCGCCGGATTGATCAGTACCACTAGATTACCAAAACCGGTTACATCGCCTTGAGTGCCTTCTGGGGCAATGGTTTGAATAAACCGACTTTTGAGCGCCTGCGTCACCGCAGCGTAGGTGGCGGTACCACCGAAACCATTACCAATAACAGCCAACCGGGTACGGCTACCATCACCGCCGATACTATCCTTATCCTGCTTAATTCGCTCCAGACGACTCAGGACCTCACTAACACCGATCTCACCAATTTTCCGGGCAGTGTCTCTGCGTTCCCAAAAGCTGAGGTTGTCGAATATCGAGGTGGTAATCGTTCGCCCACGCCAACCTAGATATACCCCCACTACTTGGCGTGGCGGTTCATTGCTGTCTAGACTGATTCTCTTTTCCGATTCGTTAATCTGCGCCAACAGTTTGCGGAAGGTATCAACATTGTCATCTCCTGGCGCCGCATTGTGCTGCCAGCCATGCATAAATACCGTAATCAGCAGATCTTTGCCCACTGCTTCTTCATAAATCGTATTCAATACGGCTTCCATCTGTTTCCGATCAAAAAGTAATCCTTGATCGTCAAACTCGACAAATCCCAAGAGATATTCTTGGCTAACGGCTGAATCTTGATTTTGATTGGAGTTTGACTCTGAAAGATATTGATATTTCTGCAGGGCGTGAGACTCACACTCGGCGGAAGGCGTTGCGGCCTGATTTACGCACAAGCTGGTCTTCGTTCGATATTGCTGGTGCGGTGTACAGGCACTCAACCCGAGGGCCAGCAAGAGGATCGTGGCTGAGAGTTTGAGTTTGGTTCCGCGCATGGTTTTGCCTCAATTTAGGATGGTGTTTGTTGTGGGGTTCCGGCGCTGCCTCAGCCGCGCCACTGTCGTCCCTCGGCCAGGGATCGACGGAAGGCAAGGGGCTAGATCCACGGCATGACTGAATTTAAGGAGGATCGGTCGGGGATTTTACGGTTGCACGCGAATGTCTAGGGTGCAGCATCTTCCCGTGCACACAATTTGTGCTCGTTCACCAAGGCCGCCGGGTTCGCGACCGCACCCACATGGGGAAGATAGGATAATATGAACTGCCCGCCGGAGGACACCGGCAAGAAGGTGGGGCTAGACGATATTCAACAAACCCAGCCGTCAGACAACTAGAAAACGCCATAATAACAAACGGTTACAAGATGGTAACGGTGCCGAAGATAGCACCGCTACCTATTGACTGGATATGATTCAGTATCACTTGCGCCCCTCACACTGGCGCACAACCCGTGTACACTAGGCCCCCCGTGAGGATCACGCCTAGATCCGGAGGCCCCGATGAACTCGATACAGCCCCCCCCATCCCAAAATTCCGAACAACCTACTCCCTCGCTGCCCCCTCAGCGTTCGCTTTTCCGTCATCTCTGGACCAAGATCCCGCGTTCTGTCCATATCGGAGCGGCGATCTTGATGCTGTGCCTGGTGAGCTGGGTCGGCTACGCGACAAGTGGCCAGTTCCTGGGTGCCATTGACCAGAAAGCACAACTTATCGCTAGAAAAACCGTAGAACAGACGGCGGCGGCGTTCCTAATAGCCAAGTCAGTCAATGGGGCGGTATCCGTGGCCTCCACCTTTACGGTTGGGGCAGGGGCACTGGTCAATGGTTCTATTGAACCGGGCAAAGTCTTGGACCCCTTCGACCGTTTGATTGATGATTTCTCCGATTACTTATTGGTGGCAGCCACCGCTGCCACGCTCACCGAATTGATCCTAGTCATTGACAGCAGTGTCGGTTTCAGTATTATCATCCCCTTTTGTTGTTTCTTAGGGTTTTTGGTATATCTGTTACGGCATAGCCGAAGTGGTTGGAAATTCCATATTGGTAGCCTATGCCAGACGGTTTTGGCGTTTGTCGTGTTGCTACGGTTTGGATTACCGTTGGTGATGATTGTCTCGCACCAGGGCTACGATGTCTTTCTGGCCCCTCCCTACGAGCAGGCGCAGACACGATTAAACGACATTCAAAACAAAACCAGGGCGATGTATGCAACCATCACTGAATCAAAAGATCACAGTGAGCAATGGATGATCTCGCGCTGGTTTGATACGGCCTCCGACAAAGTAGATGGAGTGCGCGCGGCGGCGGCCGTTCTCAGAGATAATTTTGACCATTTTTTCGATGCGATATTCACCATGACTGCGGTAATGGCCCTAGAGATCCTCCTTTTGCCGGTAGCGTTGGGTTGGATAATGTGGCGATTGACCCGTCGAATTACTGGCGCGCTGTGGTATCGAGAGATCCCAGCGTAGCTGGGTCGCGGGATTACGATATAGAACGACCGGCGTAACTATTTAGAATTTCTTCTGGTGCACTACTACATGGTGCAATGCTTTGTAGTAGCGCATAAGTTTTTTGGTACACACAATGTTTTGTCCGCCGTATGTAGCTTATTAATCCCGCCTAAAGTTCTGCTGAATGTCCGATCCCGCCATCCTGCCTTGGCAATACGATATCTGGGAACACCTCGTAGCCCGTTACCGAACCGGACGCCTACCCCACGCCCTACTCTTTTCCGGCCCTCGGGGGGTAGGAAAGACGACCCTCGCTCGTTGTTTTGCCCATACATTATTGTGTGAGAAACCTACCGATAGTGGCCTTGCTTGTACCACCTGTCCCGCCTGTCGACGCCTTCTGGCAGGATCGCACCCCGATTTTCTGTGGGTACAACCCGAGGCTAAGACTCGGGCGGAAGGCAAGATAGCAAGTCGAGAAGAGAGAGATGGAGGGAACAACAGCGCAACGACCGAGATCGCCACGACCAGTAGCGGTAGCAACAAAAATGAAAAAGGTGAAAAGGGTGGCCGCATCATTCGGATAGATCAGATCCGCGCACTCGGGGAGTGGTTTGCCCTCAAACCTCACTATGGTGAACGCAAGGTGGCGCTCATCGTCCCTGCGGAGCAGATGAACATCAATGCAGCTAACAGCCTCCTCAAGACCCTGGAGGAACCCCCCAACGGGGCGCTATTGATGTTGGTTGCCACCCATCCCGTCCAGCTTCCCGCCACCATCCGTAGCCGTTGCCAGACGTTGACCTTTCCGCCGGTCGCAACCGAGTCAGCATTGCCCTGGTTAATCAACCGAGGGACCGGAGATCGGGAAGTCGCCGCACTCCTCTTGGCGCTAGCAGAGGGCGGCCCCTTAACCGCGCTAACACTGGCCCAGAACGGGACGCTAGAGTATCGTCTGACGCTGTTTGAAGAGCTGGAAGGGGTGGTAACCGGACGTTTGGCCCCAGTAACCGTCGCACAGTCCTGGATGGCCCGTGAAGTAGAGCAGATTATTGATTTTCAGTGGAGTTGGACGGCAGATATGATTCGACTCTCCCTCGCCTCTCAAGTCGGTCTCGCCAATCCTGACCTGGCACCACGCCTGATGGTTTTGGCACGACAATTGGGGGTACGTCGCCTGTATGCACTGCTCGACCACTTGGGTGAGGCCCTACGCTTGGTTCGAGGACCGACCAATCCCAATCTGCAACTTTTGCTGGAAGACCTGCTCATTCCCTGGCGTGCTTGAGCGCACGGCAAAAAATCGCAACCGAAAACCAAGCATGTCGAGAACACGACTCTAGGAAAACAAGAAGGTCACGCTAATGTCGAATCAGCGCAAATGGTACGACGGGGAGATTTCAAACCAGGGCAACAACGAAAACCATCGCAACGCCCAGGGGTAGAGCAATGAATTCGCCTGAGGGCACAGGACCCGCTCCGCCCGAACACAAATGCAACCGCCTTTTAGCCACACCAGCGGTGCACAGAGACATTCGCTAACTCACAAGACTTATATGGTCTCGTGAGGGCTGCCAGCCTAAAAAGCTGCCCCTTTCGTTGCATAGACAACGAAAGGGGGAGATCTCTTACACCCCTAGCATTATGCAGGAGGGTCGATACGATTAAACCACTTACGGGATCCGAGTCGTGTCCAATCGCGCCTGGGCTGCATACCCATGCGCTGAACCACTACCTTCACCCGTTTTCGGGTTTCCTCACGAGGGAGGGCTCCACGGGTCAGGGCTTGATAAAAATCTACCGCCTGCTCGAAACGCACGCGGGAAATCTTTGCCTTACCCTTACCTCTGGCAGCAAGTCGCGCTTCTCTGGCGCTTCGTGGCTCCGATAGAAACGTGTGGAGATGTTTTTCCACCTGACTCTCTAAAGAAACGCCATCGGCGTTGATGGTCTCATGGAGTAGGGCGCCAGCTTCTTTCAAGCTTAACCCAAACTCGGTAAGACCCGCCTTGAGCAGCTCACGCTCATGCTCCAGGAAGACAATTTTCTGTGGCCTGACATGCAGACGCACGTAGTCAGCGTAACGCTTGGCGACAACGCGGCGCGTATAACGCTCGCGGGGGTATGTGTCCTCCACGGATTTCAGTCTCGCCGGTGCGGAAGAATGGTGAAAACTACCATTGGCATGAGGAGAAAGCAACCCATCCTGGAAATTCGCTGCATCGGGTCACATCCCCAGCACAACGCGCTACTATTCCCCATGATTCTCTCACAACAGATGATTATTTTACGATAGTTCTCCTCCCTGTGCGCGTGCTCCTGTACCTACTTAACCCAAGTTGCTACCTATGTGGTGAGAAACGAAAAAGCCCTTCCCCCGGAGGGAGAGAGGAGAAAAGCGTGCTAGGTGGCAACTTGGGTTACTTACTATTGATAGTGGCAATGGACGTCGCCACGCCCCTCCTAATCTCCAACGCGCGAGTCTTCCTCGCGCCCCCCCACCTGTCCAAGGGACATTGCTACCACGCGGTAGCCCCGCATACCAACCTCCCTGCCTTGGCCCAGGATCTGCCCCGAGTATCGCATCATCAAGTACCGGTATCTTACTGTGCTGGGTTGCTGGTGTGGAGAATGGTACCGACTCTAAGCCTGGGAGCATCCATTGCCTTTCCGAGCCCTACGGCTTGAGCAGCGCCCTCGCTGGTAGTTTTCGGCACGCCGACCCACAACTGGATACCCTACAACACTTATATCCACCAGAGCCTACCTTCTACCCCCATCGCCCTACCCAGCCTTACCTCCTTGCATGCCACCCGTACATCCCACACTGGGGAAGGAACTTTACTTCGTATCGGAGGGAAACAACACACATCAGTTTTCCGTTACCCTGGAGAAGCATCATGCCGCAGCACGTCACTATCGCATAGCGCCCACTAGCACGCGCGTCGATCCTAGCAAAACTCCATTACGCCCTGCACAGCGTTGCGAAATCAACAGCTTGCGTAGGATTGTTTAAAAATCCACCAATCATTCAAGTGATCGGTTATCGACACCAAGACTTCCACTTCCCTCCCAGGGAGGAAACGGTTGTAGATCGGATTTTTGAAGAATGGTTTTACGGGGGTTAATTGGGAATAAAAAGAAACGCGATCAGTCTTTTCCTGGTCACGCTTCCCCCCCTAATAAAAGCTAGTTATAATGCAAAGACTATTTTATCCGGTAGGAGAACTATCATGTCCGAAGGCGATAAATTTCGCTTGGTTACGCGCAGTGACTTTGACGGTCTGATGTGTGCTGTGCTACTCAAACACCTCAATCTGATCAACGATATCAAATTTGTCCATCCTAAGGACATGCAAGATGGAAAGATTGAGATAACCGAACGGGACATTACCACCAATCTTCCCTTCGTCCCAAAGGTTCATCTGGCCTTTGATCATCATCATTCGGAGACGTTACGCAATCCTGGGGAACGTTCCAATCATATCATTTTTCCCGACGCCCCCTCTGCCGCACGAGTAGTATATGAACATTTTGGAGGGGCACGAACCTTTCCTAGTGCGTGGCAGGAGATGATGACCGCTGTGGATAAAAGCGACTCTGCCCAATTCTCCAGAGACGAGATCCTTAATCCCACCGGATGGGTCATGCTCAACTTTCTAATGGACTCTCGTACCGGGCTGGGTCGTTTTCGTGATTTCCGTATTTCTAATTATCAATTGATGATGGACCTCATCGATTATTGCAGAAATCATGATATCGACGATATCATGAAACTGCCTGATATCCAGGAACGAGTCGAACTCTATACTGAGCATGAAGAGAAATTCTATGATCAGATCCAGCGCTGCGCAACCGTCCACCAGAATTTAGTCGTCCTCGATCTACGCAAAGAAGAAACGATCTTTGCAGGCAATCGTTTTGTTATCTATGCCCTCTATCCTCAGTGCAATATATCCATCCACGTACTCTGGGGACTCAAACTCCAAAATACTGTTTTCGCTACGGGCAAATCCATTCTAAATCGCACCAGTAAAACCAACATCGGTGAGCTGATGTTGCAATATGGTGGTGGTGGGCACCCCAATGCAGGCACGTGCCAGATCGAAAATGATAAGGCAGAAACGATTCGGGTAGAGCTGATCCGCCGCATTACTACCGATGGTTAGTAGCTACCCCAAGTTGCCACTTACCCGAGATAGCGTAAATTTATGTAGGTTGGGCTGATATAAGGAAGCCCAACATTTATGCCGATCCTCAAGTTTGGCTTCTTTACGTCAGCCCAACCTGCGTGATCGACATAATCTCGGATAGGTAGCAACTTGAGTTAGTTTAAACCAGTATTGTTGATCGCCTTCCCTCCCAACTCTTTCCAGTGGGTAGGGGCATAGATGGTTACGGATCTGTAATGGTTCCTCTCGTTGACCTCATTAAACATGATACCAACCGACCTTCGTGAAACGGTAATTCGAGCATTGGCTGAAGATGTGGGGCGCGGTGATTTGACTGCTGCCTTGGTGGGAGAAGGAATTGAAGCCACGGCTACGGTAATCTCTCGGGAGTCGGCAGTACTTTGCGGTTGTAGTTGGTTTAACGAAGTATTCCGTCAACTCGATCCAAGGATAATAGTGAAGTGGTTGGCCGATGAAGGCGACAACATTGTCCCGCAACAGACCCTTTGCCGATTGCAAGGCTCCGCGCGGGCATTACTTACCGGCGAGCGTAGCGCACTTAATTTTCTTCAAACCCTCTCCGGCACGGCTACCATCAGTCGTCGTTTCGCCGAGGCAGTGGCCGGGACTTGTACCCGCGTTTTAGATACGCGTAAAACCCTCCCTGGACTTCGCAATGCCCAAAAATATGCGGTTCGGGTCGGAGGTTGTTATAACCATCGACACGGCCTAGATGACGGTATCCTCATCAAAGAGAATCATCTCTTCGCCATGGGATCAATTGCTGCGGCGGTAACTGCCGCACGCACACTGATCCCACCGGGAATGAAGGTCGAGGTCGAGGTTGAAAATCTAGAACAGGTGGTTGCAGCCATAGAGGCAGGCGCTGACCTGCTGCTGTTGGACAATTTTAACCTAGATAACCTTCGTCAAGCGGTGAGTTTGTGTCGCGGACGGGTCCTCACGGAATCTTCGGGAAATGTAACCCTAGCAACGATTCGTACTGTTGCCGAAATTGGGGTTGATTTTATTTCCACCGGCGCCATGACCAAAGACGTACGTGCGGTGGATTTGTCCATGCGTTTCGCGCCGAGAGAGTACTAATCGATATGTTGACTAGGTTATCTATCCCAAGTTGCCACCTAGCAAATTGCTAAGTGGCAACTTCAATTGTTTATTCACAGTTTTCTGATATTACCCGTTAACGTTTCCTTCGATAATCATTCGCCCCCCCAATAGGAGGAGGCAGAGGGAGTGAACAGTTACTCTCTTCGAGATTGGTTACTGTAAGGGCGCATCGGCTATCCACTTAACCCGCAACACCTGTTTTTACGCATCCCCATGACCACTCCTTTATTCCAAAGCACAATCACCAGTTTGCCCCTGGCTCACCGTGGAAAAGTCCGCGATATCTATACGGTGGACGAAGACCATTTGCTTATTGTCACCACCGATCGGCTTTCCGCCTTCGACGTAGTTTTGCCTACCCCGATTCCAGACAAAGGACGGGTGCTTATGGCGCTCTCCAATTTCTGGTTCCGGCGATTGGCCCATCTACTGCCTAACCACTTGAGTAATCGGCTGCCGGAGGAAGTACTATCCGATGCCACCGAGTGTGCCCAGGTAGCGGGGCGTGCGATGGTGGTACGGCGACTGCGGGCGTTGCCGGTCGAAGCTATCGTCCGCGGCTATCTGGTCGGGTCGGGGTGGAAGGACTACCGCCAGACCGGTGCGGTATGCGGTATTCCCCTACCGCTCGGGTTGCGCGAGGCCGATCGTTTGCCGGAACCTCTCTTTACTCCCTCGACCAAGGCCGCAGTAGGCGCCCACGATGAGAATATCGATTTCAGACAGGCCGAGATCTTGCTTGGGGCGAACCTGGCGCAACAGGTAAAGAAGGCCGCGTTGGCGCTCTATCAAGAGGCGGCAGACTACGCACGAGGACGCGGGATTATCATTGCCGATACCAAGTTCGAATTCGGTTTGGATGAGAACGGACAATTGGTGCTTATCGACGAGGTACTGACCTCTGATTCTTCGCGTTTCTGGCCGATGGATCAGTACGCTCCAGGTCGCAATCCGCCAAGTTTCGATAAGCAATATGTACGAGATTATCTGGAATCCATCGGTTGGGATAAACGCCCCCCCGCTCCGGTGTTGCCCCCAGAGGTGGTGGCATACACCACGCAAAAATATCAAGAGGCACTCCATCGCTTGGTTGGCGAATAGCACGTAAAGGGGTCAGAGTAAACTTATATTACTCTGACCCCTTTACTTTTAACCGACATTCCGCCCCCTCCCTCGCTTGGCGAGATTTTTCGATTACACCCCGCTAATCCGCAGGAGGAATTAATTAGTTGCAGTGTCCGAAAAACTATGATTGAAAAATCAATTATACAGAAGAAGGGGGCGGGATGTCGATTTTAAGTTTACTCTGACCCCGTTACTCTCACCCTGGGAGAGATGAGCTTTTTCGTTTTCCTCGCGGAGGCGTGGAAACAATGCGTAAGAATGGATATTGCGGATCAAGTGAACAGACTATTTGAAGCCAATTATTTTAACCCAAGTTTCCCACCTACTTGCCCCCTCCCCAGCCCTCCCCGTAAACGGGGAGGGAGTAGACCGCAGACCTCCCCCCGTTTACGGGGGGATTGAGGGGGGACGATTGGATGCGATCCCGAGTTTTGAATAGGTGGCAACTTGGGTTATTTTATTCTGGCTAGGAGCACCTCTGCCATTTTTCGTTGAGCGGGATTCCCTTCCTCGATTACCTCTTGCAGTGCCTCACGGGCACCCTCTTTGTCCCCGATGTCCAGATAGGCCTGAGCCATTTCTAGATTGTTCTGGATGGCATCGCCAAAGTCATCGAACTCTTCTTTGGTTTCTGCGCGGCCTCCTAACCAATTTTCCGAGGCATCCGCCAGAGAGGTCGGTTGCGGTCCTTTTTCTTCCGTAAAGGTGGACTGCTCCATATCTATCAGGTCGAACGTAAACGAGTTGTCCAGATCTTCTGATACCGGAGTCGTCTCTGGGGAAGTTTTCTTGGAGGGGAGCACCACCGTTGTGGCTTCTTCTTCCCCAAGGGATAGAAAATCCATGGACAGGAAGGAATCCTCATCGAGAGGAGGTGTCAATATCACTGCGGAGCTCTTAGACGGCTCTGTAGAATCAGGAGATTCCGCAAGGTCGTCCATTCCAATCAGATCGAATTCCATCGATTCATTCAAATCGATGGAAACCGTGCTCGTCTTCAGCATATCCCAACTGAGGTCTGGGGCTGCCGCCTCAACAGGTTGAAACGAACGGCGGTTCGAGGATTCCGCCGACATGCTGCTTGCAGAATCAGAGGATTTCGGCCCTGGAACCGAGGTTTTCGGTACATCCCAAGGAAGGGCATCTTCTAATCCATCGGCAGACGCGGAAATCAGGGTCGTAGTAGTAAAAGAAGACGCGGGTGAAATTGTCGACTCCGATTCGATGTCCAACGTAAACATATCATCAAGACTCGAATCAACCTCCAGGTGAGTTGCTGCACTCGGAACCGGGATGGCAACCGGCGGTTTCGGCGGAGAGGCAACCACCAGCGGTGCAACCGGTTGACGAACCGGACTCTGCGCCGCCTTCGACGTGGGGGCGAAGGTAAGAGGTGGCGGAGGTTCCGGGGCCGCCTGGAAGCTTGGGTCATCCATATCATCCAAGCCATCCAAACTGTCCAAGAAGCCCAAATCGAATTCTATGGTTTGGCCAGGTTCGCCCAGTTCGGCGTCGGCAACCGAGGGAAAAACCACTTGCGTAGCAGAAAAGTCTGCCGGGAGGGAAGACACCTGTAGACCAAAAATATTGTTTGCTACCGCACCGAGGGGCACCCCCGCCGGCGTGGCCAGTGGTGCTCCCGCAAATAGGGCATGACCTGGTGCCAACTCTCGCCCCATAGCCAGCGCCTTTTGCCACAAGAAATGGTCATTGCGTGCCCCAAGTACTCCCCGCAGTTGTTGGGCCTGCTCGATAAAGGCGGGGCGATCTTTGGTGGCAAAATGAAGTTCCAGCATCTTGAGGCGCAAGTCCGCCCGGTCTGGGTCACGGGCGAGGATCGGTTGAATGAGATCTACCGCCTGTTGGTGGCGTCCACGAAGGACACAGGACTCCACCTCCGCAAACAGCGGATCACTCGCCTGGTTTGCTTCCTTGTTCCAAGTGGAGAGGTTGCCTTGGAATTGGTTAGAACCCGCATCCTGGGACTTGGGGGGGATGGTAATTTCACCAGATTTTCCTAGTGATAATCCTGAGGCTGGCGGGGTCTTCTCGACCTTTGCCTGGAGCGGGACAACTTCCACGTTAATATCGCTGGGGAAAACAATCGGTGGTGCTTTAGTCACCACAGTAGCCCGCCGACGGTGGATCAGCAGTCCCACGAGCAATCCTACGGTACCGAGAAGCGCCACCACCAGCCCAACCAGGGTCTGATCGGCTAAGAACAGGTCCAAGATCGACTCAGGGGACTCGATAGTTGCGAGGTTTGGTTGAACCGGGGTTGACGTCGGTGGTGATGCTGGCGAGACAGCGGCAGTCGAGGCCGTATCTGGCGCTTGCTCAGACATCGGCACAATCGGCAGAGTAACGGATGACTCGGCCGAGACCGCTGGCTGGGCGGTAGGCGTGGGTTGCACGGTCGTGGGTTGGACAACTGCGGAAGGCTCACTGACCACTGGAGATGTCGCATCGGGACGATTCAATGGCGCTGCGCTAGCGACAGACGCAAGTGGTTGAACGTTCGAGTCAGACGACGTTGTGGGTAGCGTCTCGACAGGAGAAGGCGATTGCGTAGCGGCAGGAGATGTCCCAGACGCTTCCCCCCTGAGCTGAGCCTGAAGGGCCGCCAGGTTTTCATCCTTGATCCGAAGCATCCGTTGCATCGCACCGATCTGTTTTTCTAGCTCCGCCAGTCGGAGCCGCATTTCTTCGCTTTCTTTCTGATTGGTATGGCTAACCTCCTGAACCAAGTCGATCTGCTGGCGTAACGCTGTGACCAATCCGGCATCACCACCACTCACTTTGCTCGCCTCTTTCCGCGTTGTGGGACGATCGGTCTGTCCCGGTTCCCGGTCCTTTTGCGTTGGGCTTAATAGCCGCAACTCAGCAGTTGTCCCGCCACTGGACAGCGACACAGCGCCTGGCTCTGGTCGAACGTCGCGGGCGGATTTGGAGGGTGTGGTTGCAGTTGCGGTCGTGGCCAGGGGAGCTGCGGTGGAACGGTTGTGACGCCCTTGCCAAGTCTGGCGGTGGTGATGCAATTCAGCCATGGCTTCCTCGCGACTCATCGCCCGCATTTGTTCAAGACTCGGTACCTTCAATATCGAACCAGCCTTTAGGCCATTGAGATTATTATCTTCGAAGTTCTCAGGATTGGCCTTAAGCAAGGCCGTCATGATCTGCTGATTCGAGAGAGAGGGATCGGGTCGAATATTTCCTGCAATCTTCCAGAGAGTTTCGTCGCGGCGTACTGGTCCATAGTGATCGGAGGGCGTCCGAGAGGTGGTGCCTGCCCCCCCCTCGGAAGGTTCCACTCCTTGGAGGGATCGCGCCGTGCTACGCCGGTCTTCGCGTTCGGCGGCGAAGGGTTGCAGGGAGGCAGTACGCAGAATCTGTCGAGGAGGATCCAGTAGAACCGCATACTCACGTAACAACCGCCCTGATGGCCAATTGACCTCTAACAGAAAATTGAGAAATGGCTCTCGCATTGATTCGGTAGAGCGAACCGTGATCACTGCTTTTCCGTTGGGGCGGTGGGTAATCTCAAAACGCAACCGTGACAATATCGCTGGACGTTCCAAACCCGCCCGCTGAAAATCCGCAGCCTCGGCAAGACGTGCGTTGAACCCCGCTAAATCTCTAGCGTCCTCGGCGAGGACATCGATCTCGGCGCGCATCGGTTGATTGAGGCCAGAACGGACCGAAATATTGCCAAGGCCCAAGGAATAGCCGACACCTGGCAATAATGCCGCCACCACAGCAGCTACGGGGACCAGCCTCCACGCCATGACACGCTCCGATACTTTCTTGCTCACTTTCGTTAACAAAGACATACTGAAGATGGATCTCCAGTAAGGGGGTATCTCCTAATGCCCGCAGAAAAATCCCACGAGCGCCGTTTGCCTTTCTGTCTCGATCCAATCCACGGGGCAATCTTTTGCTTGCGATCAATATCGTGGATTTATCCAAAGGCAGAACACATTTCACAAACAACTTATTTCTGCGTTTTTGTAACGAGATACGCCACGCCAGTGTCGAGGCTTTCTTTTTGGGCGGATATTCGGGCAGATTATGATCTGTCAGCTCAATTTACGATTCACAGCTCGCTCATTTTTATCGAACCGCGCAGGTTGGATTGCAGTATTCCGCAATCCAACCTACTTAACCAATCCAAGCTGCCACCTAGTGCGCCTCTCTCACCTCCCCCTTCGAGGAGGGGCTTTTTCATTTCTCACCGCATAGGTGACAAACTTTTGTTAACCATTACCCAGATAGTCCCTAATCAAAACCTCGGCAATCTGGACGCTGTTGAGGGCAGCACCCTTACGCACATTGTCAGAAACTACCCACAGGTCCAAGCCACGCGGATGAGAAATATCCTCGCGGATGCGGCCAACATACACAGGGTCTTTTCCCGTCGCATCAATGGGGGTGGGATAACCACCAGGGCGACATTCATCAACCACCACCACGCCGGGGGCACGGGCAAGCAGATCCCGAGCGGCATCCGCCGTGATCTTCGTGCGGGTTTCGATGTGGACCGCCTCAGAATGGCCGTAGAAGACCGGTACCCGTACCGTAGTGGGGTTCACCAGAATGCTTTCGTCGCACATGATCTTCTTGGTCTCCCAGACCATCTTCATCTCCTCCTTGGTGTAACCATTGTCCAGGAAGACATCAATGTGTGGCAGGACGTTGAAGGCGATCTGTTTGGGATAAACCTCGATCGTCGGCGCTTTGAAGTTGAGTAGTTCGGTGATCTGACGACTCAACTCGTCAATGGCCTGTTTGCCCGTACCGGATACTGCCTGGTAAGTGGCAACGTTGATGCGTTCGATGCCGACAGCGTCATAAATGGGTTTGAGCGCTACCACCATTTGAATGGTGGAACAGTTGGGATTGGCGATGATGCCACGGTTGCGATAGTCAGCGATGGCGTGAGGATTGACCTCAGGCACCACCAAGGGGATATCCGACTCGTAGCGAAAGTGGGCGGTGTTGTCGATGACCACACAACCCGCCGCCGCTGCCCGAGGGGCATACTCAGCAGATACGGACCCACCAGCGGAAAACAACCCGATCGGAGTCTTGGTGAAGTCATGGTCTGCTAGGTTTAGGACCTTAATCCGTGCACCCCGGAAGGTGACCGAGCTACCTGCGGAACGCTCACTCGCCAGCGGATAAAGCCGACCGACCGGGAAATTACGCTCCTCCAGGATGGAGATCATCGTCTCGCCCACCGCGCCAGTGGCGCCAACAACCGCTACATCGTAGGTCTTGCTCATTGCTTTTTGTGTCCTCGAACGATAGAAGTTCAGCGATGGTACAGCTGACCCTTCTTACCGCTAGGTGGCTACCTAGCGCAAGTTTTTTTTATAACTATCACGGCAAGTGCTTGTATATAGAAAAAGGCAAACGCGGCACCGCAGGCGAAGGTGCGCCACCACCATTTCACCTAAATTTTTCGATACGAGAGAGGTGACATATTATCCACTGGATTAACCCGGACGTAACACCGCACCCGTCAGGGCATCGCGGATCGTGGTGGGCCGTGCCGCCCCCCCTAGCGTACCGTGAATCAGTAGGTCAATCGTATGACCTAGTTGTCGTTGCACCGCCAGCGCGGTGCGCTGGGGGGGGGGCACCGGTACGATTGGCGCTGGTGGAGACCAAAGGGTGCCCTACGGCGCGACACAACGCTGCGGCCAACGGATGAGCGGTGACGCGGACCGCGATAGTGTCACGGTCCCCACGTAACCAGAACGGAACGCCAGAACAAGCCGGCAATACCCAGGTCACCGGGCCAGGCCAGGTAGCAAGACAACGCTTCAGGACATCGTCTCCTACCGAGGCTAGGTAGGGCTCCACCTGGCCGTAATTCGCGGCGATCAACAGGAGTCCCTTGGCTATCGGTCGGTGCTTGATCGCCAGCAGACGAGTGACCGCTGCACGGTCTAAGGGGTCACAGCCCAGACCATAGACCGCCTCCGTGGGGTAGGCCACAATCCCACCCTGCTGAATCACCGTAGCTGCCCGTCGCAACTGAAAACCAGAACAACCCAAGGTCTCACTCCCTGGCTATCCGTCTAAGCCGCGATGCCTCGTTTGCTTAACTCAATCTGCTACTTAGCGCGCCTTTCTCCCCTCTTACAGGGAAGAGAGGCCATCTCGTTTCCCACGCAGGAGCGTAGGAACAGGTATCGCGGCCTGAACAAATAGCCGACATTATCAAGTTACATGGCCAGAAAATTTTTTAGTTCTGACCTCGACCGCGACGCAGATCAGCATCTTTGGCCAATACTGCCGCAGTGGATGCCTCGCGATCAGCGCGCAACCGTACGGCCAGTTCTGGATCGGAGAGTGCGATGATCTGAGCGGCCAGGTAACCGGCATTGCGTGCCCCGGCCCGGCCAATGGCCATGCAGGCCACAGGGATACCACCGGGCATCTGCACGGTAGAGAGCAAGGCATCAATGCCGTTTAATGGACCGGACTCCATCGGGATACCGATGACAGGTCGGATGGTTTGGGCAGCTACCGCCCCCGCCAAGTGAGCAGCAAGACCTGCCGCACAGATAAAAACGGCACAACCACGTGCCTCAGCGTCTTGAACGTAGGCAATCGTAGCAGTGGGAGTACGATGAGCCGAAGTAATCTTGATCTCACAGGGAATACGAAAACGGTCAAGGACATCGATCGTGCCCTGGACAGTCGGCAGGTCCGAATCGGACCCCATCAAGACAGCGGCAAAGGTATCGTTCATGAGCTTCTTTATTGGTCTTTACCCGGCAAGGTATAAGGGAAAATGATTTGACAATCTCCCTTTTGCACAGAAACATTCTAAATCATGTGGATAGTCGTCGATTACGACGGAAGCCACTGTACCGAGGGTGGATTGTTATCATTGATGGATCAATAAATCAAGCCGGGCCAGATTTCCCGACAAATTTTCTTGGTAATCTTGTATTGCCATTGATTTTGGTACGAAGATAACTCCCGGCGCTGTCAAAAACCGATTGAATGGATTATTCCAATGCGCGGTACCCGTCCCACCTTATTTGTTCTATCCGCCCTTCTCGTATTCTTTGTCGTCGCTCGCGCCGCCCCGATCACAAACCTCATTGACACTGCCGAAGCCTTTGCTGTGACCACTGCCCCATTACCGCAGCAGACGCAATCCGTCGCAAAACCGATCGATGACATCAGCATTGGCCGCTATGTATTAGGGAGTAAGACTCCAATCGGTCATAGCCTTACTGACTACAACTATGTCTACAAAGCCGAGGCCATAAACCAAGGTGGCAATTATTACCGAAGGATAACCGCGACTCCCCTCCCCCCCTTTCCGGCAGGTCTAAACGCCATCAATGGTGGTTTGAGTTTTGATGCTATTGGCCCCAATGGCGGACCCGATGCACAAGTAGCAAGCCGTGATACCTTTTCCTTTCACCAACAACAATCCGCGTTAATCGACATGAACGCCCTACGCTGGCAGATTGTCGGAGAGTTGGTACCTCTTCCAGCAACTAATCACGGCACACTCACGGGCATCGTCGTAGATACTCTGTGCCGGGGGGTGGCCAATGCTACGGTCAGTGTGGGTACCGTTGGTACGACCGCCAAAACTGGACTTGATGGGCGTTTCTCCACCACTTTTGGTCTCGCTGATATTGGTTCTGGTCAAGTGCTGCTAGCCTCCACGACCCCGGCAGGCTACGCGGAGCACCAGTCCAAAGTGGTCCTAGGTCCTGCCACCGAGTACAGTACCACCCTGGTGGTCAAATCCGTGGCTACCCGGACCATGGCGACTGAGCCTAACAACCAGGGGTTGACTGTTCAGGAACCCTACTACGGATGGGCGAGTATCCCTCCGGCAAGCCTTCTGAACACCTTGGGAACCCCAGTCACTGAGCCAGTGACAGCACAACTCACCACCCTGCCACTCTTTGACGAGGACCGGCCAGCGTTTCCAGGAAATGATTTCCTCGGAGTCAATCCCAGCGATGCGAAAGCCACCTTGTCCCTGGAAGCGGTAGTGGTAGCGGAGGTCAAACTGGTAGGTACCTCCGGCACGCCCTACCATCGACTTGCTACTCCTGCAACTCTCCGTTTGGCTATCCCTGGGGTATTGTCCGGGCACCTTGCCGATGGTGATTCCATCCCCTTGTGGTATTACGACACGGTCACGGGCTATTGGCGTCAGGAAGGGATGGGGACGATACGCCGTTCGCCCACCGACGAGCGACTCTGGGCCGAGGGTCAGGTAACACACCTGTCTTGGTGGAGTTTCGCGTACCCCATCAACGACTATGCCTGTCTACGATTTCGACCCGTAGACGCGGAAACCAAAGCCCCCCTCCGTCACCTAACCTTTGAGATCGAAGGGATTAACTTCGCCAGTGGTACTCAAGGAACACTACGGGGAGATGAGGTTGCCTTTACTACGAAAAGGACTCATGACTCGGCAAATCCGGCGCAGGTGCGATTGATGTTCTACGAGAACGGGAGTGCCAACTATCTCCAGCGAGATACTGTTAATCCTCTCCTTTATTACAAAGTATCCATGCCAGGGCTTGCTACCCCTATTTCCATGCCAAGTGTGGCGACCAAGCATACGGATCACTGGGAAGATTGCCAGGATCTTGGCTTATTAAATATCTCCACATTCAAATTTACTGAAGCGACAGTTCGAAATGCTCCCTAGCCCAAGTTGCCACCTATGCAAAGAGTAATAATATTGGTTCTTGGGAAACTTGAGCAGCTTACAACCGGTTGATTATCTTGGATAACTCTATGAAAATAAGATACCTTATTGCCTTGTTAATGATTGTCGTAGCAGATTTGGTTTACGCAACAGAAACCGCATTGCCTCCCCCTCCCCTTCCCGAAAAGGAAGAGATCACGGAATCGAGTGTTCCCTTGCCAGGAGAACTCCCCGAGCCCGAGGTTACGATCGTAAATCGTGCGGAAGAGCGTGTAGAGGAATATCGAAGGGGGGGGATCCTCTACATGGTGAAAGTCGTTCCACAGGTAGGTCCTAGTTATTATCTGATAGATACCGATGGCGACGGCAATCTTGAAACTCGCCGAGATGGCCTAGAACCTAATATTTCGATTCCGATGTGGATGTTATTTCAATGGTAACCAGTGACGCGACGCCAGAATTCGCCGAACCAGGCGCACAGATGTTCGCCAACCGTCTACGCAAAAATCTCAGGGAATTGGGGGGGTGGGCGGCCCGCGAGGGTATCGATTGCTATCGGCTGTACGATGCGGATATGCCGGAATATGCCCTTGCCATCGATATCTACCAAGGCGAGCGACGTTGGGTCCATTGTCAGGAATATGAGGCCCCGCCCACGATCGATCGCGAAAAAGCTGCGGCACGACTGGCTCAGGCAATGACGGTGATACCCATGGTGTTGGAGGTGCCAAAGACGCAGGTCTTCCTCAAGATCCGTCGACGCCAGAAGGACCGTAGCCAGTATCAACGACAGAGTGAAGAGGGACGGTTCCATGAGGTCCGCGAGAATGGAGCTACCTTCCTAGTCAATTTTACCGATCACCTGGATACGGGATTATTTTTGGACCATCGCCCGACACGGGCATTGGTTCGAACGTTGGCACAGGGGCGGCGATTTCTTAATCTCTACGCCTATACCGGTACGGCCACGGTACAAGCGGCTCTCGGTGGGGCCATTTCCACTACTAGCGTCGATCTTTCCGCCACCTATCTGGCTTGGGCGCGACGTAATCTCGTGCGTAACGGCTTTTTCCTCCCCAATGTCGCACCGGAAAAGCAGGCTAAAGGCACCGGGATTGGAGCCAATCAACGCCACGAATTCATCACCGCCGACGTTCTCCCCTGGTTAATCGAGGCAGGGACGACGCAGGCTCAGCGATTACCCGGAAGACAACAGAAACCACGCTATGGTCTCATTTTTCTTGACCCCCCGACTTTTTCGCGATCCAAGCGGATGAAGGGGGTCCTCGATATTCAACGTGACCATCTCACGCTCCTCCTAGCAGCGGCAAGGCTCTTGGAACCCGATGGAGTTATTCTATTTTCTACCCATTACCGCCGATTCTTTTTGGACCGGGCCGCCCTAACCACAGCGCGATTGGTGGCGGAAGACATTACCACCCAAACCCTTCCCCGAGATTTTGCACGCAATGCGCATATTCACCAATGCTGGCGCATTACCATGCTTTAATTCACCGTGTATCAACCTCTTACGGCAATCCTCTGATACGATAACGGTAACCGTCCAGACCCTCCAGGGAGAACGACCATCTTGGCCACGAGAGAGCAAGCGAGATACCCGCATTTCCAGGGGCGAGAGAACAATCACCGATGACGCTTCCTGGCGAACGGTCAGGTCGCGTCGGTCGCTTGCGCTAAAACTGGAAAATGTTAGGATTAGATATACATCAAAGACATAGCTCTATGTTCCTTGCTCCCTATGCCTCCCATGAACGTCATTCGCGGGGTCGACGCCACCGTGAACCACCTCCTGAACTGCGCGGGGAATACCAGCGTGACCGGGACCGCATCATACATTCCACCTCTTTCCGACGGTTGGAGTACAAAACCCAGGTTTTCATCAACCACCGTGGGGATCTCTATCGTACCCGCCTCACCCACTCCCTCGAAGTGGCTCAGATTGGGCGTAGCGTTGCCCGGATCATGGGTCTTCACGAGGATCTTAGCGAAGCCATCGCCCTGGCCCACGACCTCGGCCACGCCCCCTTCGGCCATGCCGGTCAGGAAGCCCTCAATACATGTCTAAGGGACTACGGAGGATTCGAGCACAACCTCCAATCATTGCGCGTGGTGGATGAGCTAGAGGAGCGCTACGCCGAATTTCGCGGGCTCAATCTTACTTTCGAGACGCGCGAGGGTATCCTCAAACACTGCAATCCCGTCAATGCGGCGACAATTGGCGAGGTTGGCCTCCGCTTTTTGGTGGGCGGACAACCCTCTCTGGAGGCACAAGTAGCGAATTTGGCCGATGAAATCGCTTACAATTGCCACGATGTGGATGACGGCTTACGCTCGGGCTTGATTACGCTCGACCAACTCCGAGACGTACCGCTGTTTCAGGAACCTTACGAAGAGGTGGTGCGTCTTTATCCCGACCTCTCCGAGCGGCGCGTCATTCACGAGGTGGTACGACGGATGATTAATCGTCAGGTGGTGACTCTGGTGGAGGCAAGCTTGGAACGTTTGAAGCATGCCAATCCCCGTGAGGCGGATGAGGTGCGACAGTGTGCCAGTCCTCTTATTCGTTTCTCGCCGTCCATGGTTGAACAGAATCACAAACTCCGCCAATTTTTGCACGCGGCCCTCTATGGCCACTATCGAATCCACCGCACTTCAGTAAAGGTAGGGCATCTGATCGGTGCATTATTTGAGGCTTTCTTCGCCGACCCGTGCCTGCTACCTCCTCAAACCCTAGCAATACTTCAGGAGCGAGAGGTGGAGAGTGGGGCTACGGGTCGAGCACAAGCCGTGGCCGACTATATCGCCGGCATGACCGATCGCTATGCCATCGTCGAATACCAGCGGGTGTTGGACCCCAGTGTCTAGCCTCGAACCTGTGATCGGAAGCCTATGCGCATCTACCTGCAAACCCCTTTTACCTCTGAGCGCCCCCCGCGCTTTTGTATGCTCTCCCTGCAACAGGATTTGCTGGAGGGTTGGACCCTGATCCGAGAGACCGGTTACCAGGGTTCCTCAGGCCAGGTCAAACGCGAGAATTTTGGCAACCAAGAGGCCGCCGAACATGCCTTGGAAATCGCCCGAGATGCTCAGATCAAACGTGGCTATCGCGTAATGTTTGCCAGTGGCCGCCCTCCGCCCTAACCCCGTTATGGCCGCCCCTGCCCCTCCCCGCACCCCAGCCCTTCGTTCCGAAGGAGGTGGCAGCGACCCTTTTGCTCCAAATACACACTACTTCTTTCAAGAAATTTCTCGCGTCCAGCGATTGGACCTACTCTACAGCTTGCTTCACTACGACCGTTCCGTGTCGGTCCTCATTGGTCCTCCGGGGGCTGGTAAGACCACACTGCTCCTCCAACTCCAAAAGCGGATGAGGCGTACCCACCCTACCGCCCTGCTAACCGCCTATCCAGAATTGGAGGCGGAACCTCTATTGGACGAGGCCCAACGCCAGTTCAACGCTGCTTTGGCTGCGGGAGGACTGGAAGGGGCAATGGAAGCGGTAATGCTGGTCGATGATGCCGACACCCTCGCTGATGTGGTGTTAAGGGTGTTGCTCACCCCATCTTCTGGGCAGGGGAGCGGACAAATTCGAGTGTTAATTACCGGTACCCCAGCGTTGGAACAGCGTATTGCGTCTTTTTCGGACTTAGATCCCGCAGCCAGAGTGCTGGAACTACTGCCGTTTACAGAGGAAGACAGTGCCCGCTTTGTACGTGCTCGCCTGGAAGCAGCGGGTATTCACTCCCACCCGTTACTCCTGCCCGCAGCCCTCAAACGATTACACCACGAGAGTGGCGGCTGGCCGGGGGCGATCGTGACCCGTGCTCGAGCTGCCCTGAACCCTGTTGCAGCTCGACCCGGAAAGACCCCGAAAGCAGCGCCCCCAAAAAAAATCGCCAAACCCAATAACCGTCCAGGAGTTAACCGCTTTGGGGGACTGAATCGCCTGGGAAGTATGATTCGCAAGAGTATTCGCCAAGCGATTCGTTCCTACTGGTTGTGGCCAGCGATGGGGGTGGTAACTCTGGCCATCCTTTTTGGGTTGTGGCCAAAGGATGTCCCGCAGGTTTTTTCACCAACGACGGTATCCACCCTGCCACCACCACCGGCTCGTGAGACTCCGCCAACACAACCACAACCCCCAACGGCAGAAAAATCTCCCAGTACGGCGACGATTCACGAATCTCCTGCAGCAACCTCGACGGTCGAACACCCTGGTTCGAATCCTGCGCCGGCAACGCATCCACCACTCATCGGGCCACCCCGAGAGACCGTCGTTGCATCTTCACTCCCGCTCACATCGTTGGCGACGCCCCCCCCGGTATCGACTTCGCCCGCTCAGCTCTCCATATCCGCCACCGCTACGGGACCCACCACTGCTGCGCATCCTGCACCAACGCCCTTACCTGCCGCATCTACTACGTCCTCACCGCCTCAACCGGTGGTTGCCACGCCAGCTCCACCGCCTTCTAGCCCTACCCCTGCGACCTCTGGAGGTTTGCAATCCGAGGCGTGGTTACGGGCACAACGTCCCAATGACTATACCTTGCAGCTCATGAGTGGAAATTCCGAAGCACCGCTCCAAGAATTTCTACAACGCTGGAAAATTACCGGAACGATGAACATCGCCCGTACCCGGCGCAGTGGACATGACTGGTTCGCGCTGCTCTACGGGTCCTACCCGAATTCACATCAAGCCCAGGAAGCGATCAAACAACTGCCCCACGGTATAGGGAAACCCTGGACACGTACCTTCGGCAGCGTGCAGCAGGACCTCCAGCCTTCCAATGGATTAGGAAGATAACCACTTTGGCCACCGGTTTGAGTTGAGATCTCGTGTCAAAATGACGGCGTTTTACATGTGTCGGTCTGCCGTCGCTCGACTCGCTAACTGTTGTCGAAGTCTTGGCGGGACTTTCTCTCCGATCCAGCAAAAGCCAATAACTAATTGTTTCTCATTAAATTAACGCCTATTTCGAAGCTGGCACGATTGTAGCATATCCTAGGATATGCGGCATTCCAGCGAAGAAAGGGTCTACCAATGAACACGTTGCTTGATTTAGCGGGAGGGATTGCTCAGGAATCACCTTCCGCCGCCATTTTTTTTCCATCCATCGCTCACCAGGAACCACCTCCTGCCGCTCTCGTCTTTCCACCTACCGAGGATGACGGCCCGGCAACGAGTCTTCCTGCTCTACGCTTGGTGGGAGTTCTCCAGACTAGCCTGGAGCTGGAACAGATACTCCGTCTGTTTTCAGCGGAACTTGCCCCCCTGGTGAATCATGAAGGGCTGACCTTCTTTCCGCCCACCAAGGGCGGACATTTGGCCTTAGGACAACGCGCCCATTACAGCGTGAGCTACTGCCTTACCCTCTACGGTCATTCCCTTGGGACTTTGCTGGTGTATCGGGATCGACGCTTTACCAAAAACGAGGTAAAAACCCTTGAGGATTTGATGAGGGGGTTGGTCTATCCCCTGCGCAACGCCCTTCTTTACCAGGAGGCATTGGCGGCAGCCCTTCGTGACCCGCTCACCGGAATCGGTAATCGGGCAGCCTTGGATCAGGCATTGGATCGGGAGGTGAAATTAGCCCGACGCAGTGGCGCATCATTGTCCCTGCTGATCTTGGACGTAGATCACTTTAAGCGGGTAAACGATACCTATGGTCACGCTGCGGGTGACTGCGTACTGCGCACACTGGCCCATTGCGTTACGACCTGCGTTCGCACCACCGACCTTGTGGCTCGTTTCGGTGGTGAAGAGTTGGCCGTGTTGCTTAATAATACTGATGCACATGGAGCCTATCTTCTTGCCGAACGTATTCGTGTTGCGATAGAGGCTACGCAAATTCAACACAACAATCAGACAATCCAAGTGACCGTAAGTATCGGGGTATCCGATCTTCACCCCAAAGACGATGAGCGCAATCTCTTCTGCCGCGCCGATGCAGCCCTCTACCGAGCAAAAGAGACCGGACGTAACCGCGTTCGCTACGGCAGCATTTCGGGCGAGACTATGACCATGGACTTGGTTATAGGTGAAACTAGAGGAAATGCCTGAGGATCAATGCGCAAACTTCCGGCTACCCGCTGAAGCCGCGTTACCTAGTACCCGACCAAAAACCGTCTTAATTTCCAACTTAGAGGATGCCCGCCATTAGCCGAAGATTGAGCAAAACGATCTCCCCCCGACTAATAACCAACCAAAGTTACTACCTAGCAAGCGGTTAAATCATCGCTCCGGCGGAAATTGCCGGAATGACGACCTAACGGGTTATAGGTAACAGCTCTAGCAACCATTCTCCGAAACTTACCCATCTATCACGATGACAAATGGTGTTCGGTTCCTGCTTCATCGAGGCTGCCCAGGGAATGGCTTGGTTTTCGCCAGTAAGACTCCCCTTAGCGGGGAGTCTTACGCGGATTGCGCCGCAGCCGACAACTCCCCCAGGTCTCACGACCTCTCCACAGGCTTAAGATTCCGTGGAACTCACGGTACGTTGATATTGTTGACTATCCAGTTTGGTTTAGCAAACGAGCCGAGGTGGATAAAAACATCCAGTGGTCCTATGTCGAGGGGTGTATTTGTGAATGTATGTCCATAAAAGAGCACATACCTGGCACCAGCCGATCACCCTCCGAGCGGTAAAATCGAGACAGTTTTTGGCCAAGCACTAGGCAGCAACTTTAGTCAGGCAAACGAGGAGCTGCAGGTGAGATAGATAGCTTGCCGACCAACAACCACATTAAGGACAAACAAATACACTAAGTTACAAAAAACTGCAACAGTGGACACTATAATTAACTTAAAAACCTACCACGAACAAACTCAATAAGTGTTCGGGTCGTTGTTAGCTAACTCAAGTTGCCACCTATTAAACTCGGTCACAGGAAGAATAAAACTGTTAGGTGTAGATACCGGATGTGTTTGCAACATAAAATCAGCACGTTAGGCATAGGTAACAACTTGGGTTAGCTAATCTCAAATCAGAAAATTAAGGGGGATCTATGGAACATCGCATAACTGCGTTAATGGTTGCCTCAAGGAATAATCACATAGGGGCAGTTGATTTCTTGCTTTCAGAAGGAGCTAACGTTCACGCCAGAACAACAGATGAAACTACCGCATTGATGATAGCCTCTGAGCATGGCTATCTCGGAATAGTTCAAACATTACTTGCAAACAAAGCAGACCCCAACGCTAAAAGGAACGACGGCGTCACCGCATTAATGATGGCTTCCCGAAATGGTCACCTGGAAGTTGTCCACGCCCTCCTTGCCAAAGGCAATAATGTTAACGCAAAAATGTCGGATGGTATAACTGCGCTGATCCTTGCTGCAGAACGTGGTCATTCGAAAATAGTACAAGCTCTGCTCTCAGCAGGAGCTCAAATTAATGATAAAACATTTGATTGCCGAACCGTGCAATCGTCTTCTAATAATCGATATGTCGTCTCTGATTTATTAGACGCAGCGGAGCATGGCGATGTAGGTAGAATTGCATCCCTGCTAAGTTATGGTATTCCAATAGATTCCACGCAAGACCGCGACTTGACCGCATTGATGATTGCGTCACACAACGGCCATCTTGATGTAGTTAAAGCATTGATCGAAAGAAATGTCAGCATCAACGCAAGGATGTCCGATGGTGCAACGGCATTAATGGCCGCCGCCGCATATGGCTATCTTGAAGTGGTAGAGATGTTGCTTCACCACGGCGCTGATGTAAATATTAAAATGATTGACGGAGAAACCGCATTAATAGTTGCCGCTGAGTATGGTCGTCTCAATACGATACAAGCACTACTTAAGAAAGGCGCTGATGTTAACGCCAAAATGACTGACGGTACGACTGCATTAATGATTTCTTCCAATAATAATCACCTCAGAGTAGTCCAGTCGCTACTTTTCAGTGGGGTCGACGTCAACGCCAAAATGACCAACGGTACGACCGCATTAATGCTGGCCGCTGAGAACGGCCACCTCATGGTTGCGCAGGAGTTAATTGCCAACAGCGCAGACATCAATGCAAAAAGAAATGATGGTGTAAATGCGCTAATGTTTGCCTCAATAAATAATTACCAGAAAATTGTCCATGTGTTGCTTGCTAAGGGTGCTGACGTTAACGCAAAAAATGTAGACGGTATGACTGCGTTGACGTTTGCCACAGAGAATGGAAATCTTGAAACAGTGCAAGCATTACTCGCGGGGGGGGGGCCGATACAAATCACTGGACGATGCATGATAAAACCGCCCTACAGATAGCGGCCGCGAACGGACACGCCAGTATTGAAAATTGTTAACTAAAGCGTCCTGATACGGTATAACCGTTCCCCTCTCCCACCGGGAGGGGGGATAAATTATTACAGCGTGCCCCCTAATATAATAGACATTACCGGGAACCTTTCGGAAGCTAACCGTCATTCCGGAATAACGATATAACGAGCTATAGGTAGCAACTTGAGTTATCTATCGATACTCTTGAGTGATTGCATAACCGATAGAGCCTTTGTGTTGACCTAACGGCCACCAACGTAAAACTGCACAGAAATCGAACACAGCCGTAGGTTGCGCCAACGCAGAAGGTTCAAAATAAAACGCCGTCCCATCTCATGAACCGGAGATGAAATTGGGGGACAGTCAGCCAGTTGGTTCTAGTAATGATTCAGTTAGCGGATAATAGGCTACTACTTCATTTCCTCGCCCTCGAAACTCCACCTTTCGACACAGATGGCGTACGAGAACGATGCCCCGCCCGAAGGGAATATGATCGTTGTCAATGATATGTCCATAGGCCGCATAGTTAAATCCCGGACCACTATCCATTACCCGCACTCGTAACATCGGGAAGCGCTCTTTTACAATGGATAGATCGATGGTGATGTAGCCCTCGCTGAGTGCGGCCATGCGTTCGGTGCGTAGATTGATATAACGCTCAAAACCGTCGGTTCCGTTTTTAATTCGAGAATCGAGGCCGAGCAATCCGTGATCTACGGCATTGTTGTACAACTCCGCGAGGATGACAAAAAAGTTACTGAGTTGATGTTCTTCCAGCCCTGCCTGACGACACCAATCCAGTAAGAATGGCAATACATCGATCCCGCGCACTTCCTTATGTCCTAATCGCAGAGTCAGGTGCCACTGCCCCGTGTCGTGCGTAACTGGCAATGAATGAGGGTGAGGCTCTGCCACCAACGGGCAGGTGTCCTGACATTCCAGTACTACCAAAGAAACATCATCCAACTGAGGCGCTTCACCCAAATGGTGATGAAGTGCCGCAATGATGCGATTGAGTCGATCGTGGGGCTGCGTTTTAAGCAGAATGTGGGTAAGTCCCGCCATGCCGAAGGGAGTACTTTGGGAATCTTCGGCCTCCAACAAACCATCGGAGCACATCAGGAGTTGGCCGGAAACCGGCCACTGATAGACCTCCAAGGCGGCGCTAAAGGCGGTATCGACCAAGATCCCGAGCGGGGGATGTACCGAAGAAAAGGTGCGCAGCACCTCGCCCGCCTGATTTACAAATAGGGCAGCGGGGCATCCACCATTCCAGACGCTAAGGGTATTACTGGAAAACTCGACCGAGACGAGTACCGCCGCAACGAAACGCTCGCGCGGCATGAGACGGCGAATCTTGCGATTCATCTCGATGGCGATACGGGAGATGGGAAATCCTTTTTCTGTCATGCCATAGAAGACCTCAATGGTCGGCATAACGCTCAGTGCGGCTGCCAATCCATGGCCAGTGGCGTCAGCAAGGGCTACATGCAGATCACCCGCTGGGGTACGGGCACAGGCGACGAGGTCACCACTGAAATTGAGCGCCGGAATGATCCGGTAATCCACAAGATCGTCATTCTCCTGCCCGAAACCCACGATCCGATCCATCACATGGGCGGCCAGGTGGCGCTCTTCCTCGGCTTTGTCCCGATAGTCTCTGAGCCCGACAAGACTTTCGGTAAGTTGTCCCTGAATAGTGGCAATCCGCTCCATCACCCGGATTTTTTCCCGGAGGATGGTGAAATTTACCGGTTTTGTCAGGTAATCATCTGCACCGCTGGTGATTCCCCGCACAAAGTCGACTTCTTCGCCCAGGGCGGTTAGCAGGATGATCGGAACCCAGTGAGGTTCCGCCAATTGGCGAATCCGAGCCATGGCTTCGAAACCATCCATCACCGGCATCATGACATCCATCAGAATCAAATCCGGCCGCTCGGCTTGATAGCGCTCCACGGCCTGTGCCCCGTCCATGGCGGTGACTACCGAGTGCCCCCAAGTACGACAATAGGTAGATGCCGTGACTAGGTTAAGGCGATGGTCATCCACAATCAGGATCTTCAAGGCTTGTCCTGGTTCCGGTGAAGTAAAAAATCATCTAAAAGACTTAGGCAATCAGCGCATAAAAAGATGAGCCCCAAGGTCACCAAGAAAATTAAAACACCAAGACATCTTCGTGGAAAATGTCTCATTTTCTCGGCTTTTTGTTCTTTTATTGCCTTGTTTTTGCCTAGAGGAAGGGAGGGGTTAGCGCAACGTGAACAGTTTGTGGAAATTGGCAACCTCAAGAATCTGACGCACTGCGCCACGACTATTCACCAGACTAAGTTTGATGCCGGTGGGTTCGGCCTTTTCCCGAAGCAACAGCAGCATCCCTAGCGCGGAACTATCCAGATAATTCACGTCGGAGAGATCTACATCGATAGACTTTATCGTGCTACGGCTCAGGACATTTTCATAACTGTCCCGGAATTCACGACTGGCATTAAAATCAAAACGACCCTCAAGCTTGATAGTTGCTTTCTGGTCAGTGTCACTGGTACTGATCTGCATGGGCATAGGAAGTCTCTCTGCGTACTTTAAATTGAAATGTGGCGTTTTATATTCGAAGCTGTCGACCACCACTGCGGGTTAGATAACTTAATATCTTACCAGAGATCTCTGATAATGGAGCCTGTTCGTCCACTGCCCCCATCATAAACGCCTCACGGGGCATACCGTAGACAATACAGGTAGCCTCGTCTTGGCCCAGGGTATAGGCACCGCTTTGTTTAAGTTCGAACATCCCAGCGGCTCCGTCCTTACCCATTCCGGTGAGGATCACCCCGATGGCGTTGCGCCCTACCGTACTCGCTGCGGCACGGAAGAGCACATCTACCGAGGGACGATGGCGATTGACCGGAGGATCCTGGTTTACCCCTAGGACATAATCCGCCCCGGAACGCTTGACCACAAGATGGGAATCTCCGGGGGCGATATAGGCATGTCCTGGCAGCGCCCGCTCGCCGTTGACCGCTTCCTGAACGCGGATACGACACAAGCGGTCGAGGCGTTCGGCAAAAGATCGCGTAAAACCGGGAGGCATGTGTTGGGTAATCAGGATGGCGGGAGCATCAGGCGGCATCCCTAACAGTACATCCTTGATTGCCTCAGTACCACCCGTCGATGCCCCGATCACAATAATGCGCTCGGAACTATACCACATCGGCCTGGAATGCCCTGTGGTAACAGGTTCTGAAGTTGCGACGGTAGTTGGCGGTGCAGTAGCAGCCTTCGGAGTCGTGCGCAACAGGTGTGGCCGAAAGCGGGCGATCGCAGCCGCACGGATCTTGTCGGTGATCTCAAGGGAGTAGTCTTCCATCCCCCGGCGAATGTCCATGCGTGGTTTGGATACTACGTCCACGGCTCCCAACTCCAAGGCACGGAAAGTAACTTCTGAGTCACGCTCGGTAAGGGAAGAGACCATCACCACCGGCATGGGCCGCAACCGCATCAGCCGCTCCAGAAAATTCAACCCATCCATACGCGGCATTTCTACGTCCAGGGTGAGAACATCTGGCTCTAGTGTCTTGATCTTCTCACGCGCCTGCAAGGGGTCGGCCGCAGTGCCAACCACCGTCATGTCGTGCTCTCGGTTGATGATCTCCGTGAGCACGCTACGGATGAGAGCTGAATCGTCGACCACCAGGACCTTAATTGTCATAGATATGGGCTGACATGAAATACTGCAACGTTTTGATATGGTTTCTAGGCATAACAACCCCCGCATTCTAATTTTTCCCTTTAGATTTTGTCTAGGACCATAAATGAGTCATTTTCTTTAGACATCGCCATATAGAAAAATGGGTTTGATTTGCCAATTTGCATTCCCCTGCGATGATATCCTACTAATGGTTTGTTTTATTAATTCGTCGGATCGGCATAATATTCCGCAATCGTTCTAAACTCATCGACCACCCCCAGAAAGGCGTCCACTAGATCTGGATCGAAATGTGTTCCGCGTCCGTTTACCACGACATCGATGGCATCTTCAATAGACAGTGCGGGTTTGTAGGGGCGATGGCTAATGATGGCATCAAACACATCGGCGAGGGCCATCAGACGGGCAGGTAAAGGGATGGCATCCCCCGTGAGGCCCACCGGATAACCGGATCCATCCCAGTGTTCATGATGATAATGGGCAATCTCTTTGGTCAATTCGAGAAAGGCCAGCGGTGCCTCACGTTCCCCCTCTGCCAATACTGCCTCCGGGCCGAGCCGGGAATAAGCTTGTAGGGCTTGATATTCACTCTCGGTACAGACTCGGCGCATCGCGTGGTCAATAACCTCCGCCCCAATTCGGCTGTGTTGTTTCATGACCTCGAATTCTTCCGGGGTCAGGCGGCCCGGTTTAAGGAGAATTTGATCGGAAATTCCCACCTTACCGATATCGTGCAATGCAGCAGCCCTGGTCATCAGATCGATAAAACGAGGAGTGAGGCGGTTGGCGTATTTAGGGTGACTCCGCAGTTTGCGAGCAAGAATGGTCACGTAGCCCTGGGTTCGGCGAATATGATTACCGGTCTCAAAATCACGGACTTCGGTCAGATTAGCCAGTGCTTGTAGACTCACCTCTTGGATAATCTGATTTTCACGCATACGTCGCACGACCTCCCCCTCCAAAAAAGTGTTCTGGTCGTGTAACCAATCACGCGCCCGCTTGAGCTCTAGATGAGTACGCACCCGTGCCAAGACAATGGCAGGGCGAATTGGTTTAGTGATGTAATCAACCGCGCCAAGGAAAAGTCCACGTTCTTCGTCTTCGCTAGCATCCAACGCCGTTACGAAGATTACGGGGATATTGCGTGTAACCTCTTGGACACGCAGGCGTTCAAGAACGGCATAACCGTCCAATCCCGGCATCATAACATCGAGCAAGATTATATCCGGCAACGGTTCGGCGGTAGCAACCACCAGCGCCCGCGAGCCAGAACTAGCTACCTTTACACGGTAATAAGGTTGCAACAATCCGCCCAGAACAGTGAGATTCTCCGGGGTGTCGTCAACAACAAGGATGGTGGGTTGCTCCACACGAGAAGAACAACGCTGAATAGGATCATCCCAGGAATTCGTGGCGATCATTTTTACATCTCGTGCATGGCACCATCCTTGGCCCTCAAATATCAGGATACCGCTCCCCATACCAACAGGGCATTGACGGCAATATAACTTACAACGTAGACCCCACCAGCCCAACGACTAAAACGGTAAAGATTTCCAATATTCCATCGTTCGCGTGTTACCAAAATCATCATAGCGCACCCTCCCAACACGATAAAATATAAGAAAGTAATAAAATGTAACCGATCAACCAGCGTTAATGCCTCACTACGGCCAATTACAGTATCTGCGGCACGTAAATTAATTACTGCGGCAAACAGCGAACCCACCATGGCACTCAAAGCTGCATTTACTAGTTGCGGAGTTTTCTGAATTTGCGGCAGTAGAGGAAAACAAAAAGCAGTAATTAGAAAAGAAACATAGAGTGCGGTATGCAATTTTATAAACAATATCCGCGAGACGCGCTCCAATTCTATATTGATGCGAATCTGACTATAACTGCTCTTTGGTGGTGCGCTTGGGTCCCCAAAGTTGCTATTGTAGTCACGCTGGGTATTTTCCACGGTCATTTTGCGGATGGCAAAACCATCGATAACAATATCTTTAGCGTATCCGTCGTTTTTTGCATCATCGACATACCGGAAATGATTTATATCATCCTGGGCCTCTTCCATAATAATCGATAGGGTATGGCGTTCAAAAGGAAAATTGCTCATATCCCAGGAATGACGAAAGGTACCTTGGATCTTCTGCTGTGACCAGGTCTGATTTTCTTTTTGTTGAGTAGTCTGAAGACTTATTGTGGCTGACTTAGCATTTACCAACTCCAGTGTCTTGAGTGGTTGGAGACGAGAGTTCTCATAATCGGTCCATACCCAGAAATCCGCCCCAAAGGTATTCGCCGCGAAATTAAGATCATGTATCGATATTACGTAGGCGCCAAGCGTGGCCTGGTCGGGTGCCCCGTTGGGCGCGGCATCCGCCCAGGCATATCCCGTAACAAATACCAAGGCGACAAGTTCAATCAAATTACGGAGTAACCAGTTCACAAGAGACCTCTATGCGCTAATTGAACTATATCAGTGCGGATATTAATTTTCTATCGCTAGAAAAGCTCAGCCCCGCCTCCGATTGGTACCGTATCGATGGCATGGCTATAGGCTCGTTCACGATTGATCAGGGTATTGTTGTGCAGCGTACGTAACTCGCGCACTAATACCCGCCCCGTGTCTGGAAAGAAATAGACCTTGCGGGGATAGACCCCCCCCAAATCGGAAGCCAACAGGCGGATGCGTTCACGATCTAGATATTGGAGCACAAAGGCAGTATTGCGTGCCCCGACATCGGTAACACCGGCTAGCACCCGCCCCGCGCCAAACACCTTTGCCTCCAGGCGGGAACGGCTGGCCCCCATTTTGAGCAGGTGGTTGATGAGGAGCTCCATTGCGTAGGCGCCGTAGCGGGCAGACAGACTCAGGACGCTGTCCGGGTCGCCGCCGGATTCGGGCAACATAAAGTGGTTCATCCCTCCGATACACAATACGGGATCACGGATACAGGCGGCTATACAGGAACCCAGCACCGTAACCAGTACCATATCGCGCGACGTAACGTAATATTCGCCAGGCAGGATCTTGGCGGCTTGGCAATTGAATTGTCGATCCAGGTAGAGGTTCGGTGCTAGATGCTGGATACCCTCGTCCGTCATTACTATCTCCGCGTCTTGGCAGCAATTGCCTGAGGAGTCAGGCAATAAACGGTCTGACCTAAAGGCTTCACCAGATCAGAGACATGTTGAAGACTCTCGGCATGGCCCATGAATAACAACCCGTCAGGAGCGAGTACTCGCACAAACCCCTCCACGACCTCGCGCTGCGTTGGTTTATCGAAATAAATCATCACATTGCGACAGAATATGGCATCCAAGGGGGGCTCTACCTCCCAGGTCTCACCGAGTAGATTGAGTTGACGGAAGGTTACGAGATTCTGGATCTCGGGACGTACTCGGGCATAGCCCTCTTGCTGACCGGTACCACGCAGAAAAAAGCGACGTAGGCTTGTGGCAGGCAGACGATTTACAGCATCCAGCGGATAGATTCCCGCTTGTGCCCGTTTTAGAACATCGGTATCGATATCGGTGGCAAGTAGTCGTATCGGCGGGCTGAGAGTATTAAAACCTTCCGCTAAGGCAATGGCCATGGAATAAGGCTCTTCACCCGTAGAAGAAGCGGAACTCCACACCCGCACAACACCGTGCCCTTGAGCTATCCGAGCCTTGGCGTGTTGCACCAGAAGTGGAAAGTGGTGCTCCTCGCGGAAGAAATAGGTGAGATTGGTGGTCAAGGCATTGAGAAAAGATTGAACTTCGACCCCTCCTTTCTCTACTTGATCGAGATAGGCCCGAAATGAAGATAGATTTAGCGCCCGCAAGCGACGTACCAGACGGCTGTAGACCATATCCCGCTTGTGAGGTCCAAGACTGATACCCGCCAGACGATAAGCTAATTCTCGGACTCGAGTAAAATCGGCCTCACTCAGAGTGAACTGATGGAGGGGATCACCTGAGGAGCGGCTTGAGGTTTCCGGAGACGCCGCCACAGGGGTTTGATTACGCATTAATTATTCCTCCGCCATTGATGGATCGAGGTGGAACACATCCACCGCCATACGTAGCTCTTGCGCTTGTTCGGTGAGCCCTTCTGCGGCGGCGGTGGCCTCTTCGACCAGGGCAGCGTTTTGTTGGGTGGCCTCGTCCATTTGGGACACTGCCTGATTGACTTGCTCGATTCCCTCACTTTGTTCTTTACTAGCGGCACTGATCTCGGCCATCAGGTCGGTAACCCGTTTGACTGCCTGCACGATCTCGTTCATCGCTTGACCAGCCTGCTCTACCAATCGGCTCCCGTTGCTGACCTGGATGCTCGATGTGCCGATTAATCCCTTGATCTCTCTGGCCGCTGTGGCGGAACGCTGGGCAAGGTTACGCACCTCGGTCGCGACTACGGAGAATCCTAACCCCTGTTCTCCAGCACGTGCCGCCTCGACCGCTGCGTTGAGGGCCAAAATGTTGGTCTGGAAGGCGATGCCATCAATGACCGTAATGATATCGGCGATTTTAGCCGAGCTTTCGGTAATCGAGCCCATCGTACTCACTACCTCCCCCATTAACTCCCCCCCACGCTCGGCGACCTCCCGTGCTCCCTGGGCGAACTGATTGGCCTGCTCCGCGTTGGCCGCATTTTGTTTGACAGTGGAGGTTAGTTCTTCCATGGTCGCGCCCGTCTCCTCTAGGGACGCGGCTTGTTGCTCGGTGCGCCTAGAGAGGTCGGCGTTGCCTGTAGCAATCTCCTGCGAGGCCGACTCGATGGATTGCGCAGAGGTACGGATACTGCCCACTAGAACCCCCAACTGATGAGTCGTTTCGTTGAGATGGTCACGAATGCGGGCAAAGGCGCCATCGTAATTGTTATCGATGCGAGCAGTGAAGTCGCCTTTGGCCATCGATTCCAGTGCTCGGACGGTACTGGTCACGGCGTCTTCCACCGTATTCAGCAGTCGATTGAGGGCCTCCGCCAGTGTATAGAAAAAGCCTTCCTTACCAGCAAGTTCGAGACGTTGCCCAAGGTCGCCGGCATCGGCGGCGCGCACCATCCCCTCCACCTCACCTTGGGTCTGGCGAAGGGTGGTAACGTCTGTCCATTCAACGACACTGCCAAGGCGCACCCCCTCATGATTGACTACGGGATTTGCCACTAGATCAAAATGACGCCCAGCCAGAGACAGGCTATGACGACCGGAATTTGTTTCCAGATCAAGATTTTTTCCTCCCAGGGCCACAATCTCGGCAAGATTCGTCCTCACCAACCGCCGGCTGTCGAAACTTGGCAGATGAGTGCGAAGGGTTCCCTCAATTGCGGTAAACAGGTTAGTAACCGCAGGATTAGAATAGAGCACCTGCATCTTGGAGTCAGTAATAATCACTCCGGTAGAGACATGATCGAGGGCATGACGTATCCGTAGATTTTCATCGGAAGCGCGGCGTGCCTCACTCATATCGAAACCGAGTTTGACCTGCATAATCTTGATGGCATCGAGGAGATGACCAATCTCGTCGTGGTGGACAACGGTAATATCATTTTCGTAGCAACCGTCACCAATTCGATCGAAGATCTCCGCAGCCTTTGAGAGCGGACGAGTAATTGCCCGTGCCAGGACCAAACCAATCAGTATGGCCACCAATAGAAACAATGCGACCGTTCCCAAGGTACCATAGAGACGGGTGGCCAAGGTATTGAAACGAATATCAAGCAGTTCAACCAAAGCCGGGGTTGCACTATCGAAGATATCAAAGGCGGCGGTAATGGCAGTGGTTGCACTATCAAATACTTCCTTGGCATTGACGGTTATACCATCCGCTCCAAGTAATCCCTGTTCGACCAAGGCCTGAAAGGTAGCGATTCGCTCATCAAAGACCCGAATACGACCTTCAATACTTTCCTTGAGGTGAGAATTGTAACCCACGGCAATGGCAAGCCCTTCTGTCATCGCTTTGGCATTGACTTTGGTATCGGCCAGCAGGGAAATGATCTGCTCCCGTTGACCAGGAAGAAAAACACGTTTGGCGGCAGCCCCTGACCCCTTCGCACGAGACTGTCCCATGCTTTCGGTCAAAGGGGGGATACGGTTGACTACCACATCCATTAGATAATAGATATCTAATTGAGAATTTAGTACCAAACCCGAACCATCTTCTACGTGACGAATTAATTTGAGGAGTGCGCTAATCAGATCGGTATGGTTGGAGAAACTATCCGGGGCGGTCATTCCCCATACTTGTTCACGTAGGGATTGCCAACGAGTAGTCAAGGCCGCTAATGGAGCAGCGGTGGTAAATCCAGCCCCTTTTTCGGCTTCTACTTGGGAAAGATGCTGAAAGTCCGCCTTGATTCGTTCTTCCAGCGCCAACATTCGCGGTTTAAAGGAGGTATCCCCATTGAGGAAGGCGCTAGACATTCCCCGATGCTGCTGGAGATGCTCAAGCGGAGCGCGCAAGGCAACCACGTAGGCAAGTCCACGTTGTTCTATTACGTCATCGCGAATTTTCTCGTTGATTTCCATTGCCAACAAGCCAATCGCCAGCGCCAAGGGTACGGCCATGGCAATGCCAATGGTTAGAAATTTCTGCCAGACTCGGAGACGCCTAAAGAAATTGAATTTTGTCCCAGATTTGTGCTGACTACGTCTCTCGCGCAGGTCTCGAAAGTAGGATTCAGCTTGGCGCACGTCCTCTGGTGTGGGACGAGTCCGCGTTGCCATATAGCCCACCATTCGACCGTGTTCGCGTAATGGCGCGATTTGGGCCTTGACCCAGTAGAAATCTCCGTTCTTACAACGATTTTTGAGTATTCCGCTCCACGGTCGATCCGCCTTGAGGTGTTGCCAGAGTTCCGTATAAACCACCGCAGGCACGTCAGGGTGACGCAGCAGATTGTGCTTGGCCCCCAACATTTCTTGATCCGTAAATCCAGAAAATTCCGAAAAGAGGGGATTGACGTAAGTGATCACCCCATCAAGGTCGGTCTTGGAAACCAACGGAACCCCTTCCGGGAAGGGGCGCTCACTACCGGTAAGATGCGAATAATGATTCATGGATGTCTATAACTCTCGGCCAGAGATCTCAACAAAGGGGGGGCAATAAAACTGTTCGTGGGCTAGAAGAATAAATAAAGCAGTGCCATGAAAAATGTTAGACAATAAAACTTAAGCCGAACGATTTTTAGATATTTAACTGCAAGCTGCCACTTACGGCTCACTCAATCATTATTCCGGCAGGAATTATCGGAATGACGACCTAATGAGTTAACAACCACCTGGATTATTTGGTCTCTTTGAGGGATCTTGCGTAGTTTGCAATCAATATTGCTCCTGGATAACTATGTCAACGGCATGATTATTCGGAATAATTAATTTGGTTGTGAGTCACACAAGAACCCAAACCTACCAGCCAGCGGAATTTCTTCCGTTGGCCGATAAGATAGCGTTACCTTCAGGAGTAAGTACGTCTTTAATGTCACCATTTACTCCGTAAACTATTACAATTACCCAGTTTCTAGCAGTCCGTTTTACTTCTGCAACAGTATCTAGTTTTGTACGATAACCCAAGTTACCACCTAGCACGCTTTTCTCCCCTCTTCCGGAGGGAGAGAGACTTTTTCGTTTCTCACCGCATAGGCATACCAATTACATGCAGAAACGTTCTTTATTCGTTATATTGACCACCTATTAGAGCTAATTTCCCCTCTTTCTTGAGATACGGAGAACTCACTTGAGGTTCAACGAGTTGGAGATTTTCGTTATGCTAGCGTTAATGAACTTTGAGTTAGCATTACCGCCCAGCATAAGGAACACTTTTAAGTATAATTAGTATAGCAACTTGGGTTACAATAAGTTTTTGCTTCTTTTTGTGTCCCAACTTCAAGTGTTACCCACCTTCCATTTGGTTGCTTAACTACGGAGATTTCTTCCCAACAAATTTGTTTTTCGTACCATATTGTTTCGGTAGAAGTACTAGCCGGCGCACGCCACACTCTCTAACCTATTGGTATTCTGTATCTCAGCATTTTTAACAAAAGTTGCTACCTATAGTTCAATCCAATCGTCACCCCGACAAGGAATACCGGAATCCAGATGCAGTTCGTTCCCCATCGCAGCCTACATACGCCAACGGCGTGGTTACCCAGAATAATTAATTGGCAGTAAGCCACACGAGATCCCAAAATTATCAGCCAGCGGAATGGATTCCGCTGGCTGATAGAGTTAGGCGGCGATTCGACTAAAACTCCTTCCAGGTATCTTCATCCTTTCCGGTGGTCGGCAATCCCGGTTTTCCACTTGATTTTACTGTGACGGAGGAGGCCGAACGCGTCATAGGCGTTGTGTGTTTGGTTGCTGCTGTCGGTCGAGTAGAGGTTAGGGCACGTCCTGCGGTCGGTTTGGCCTTGCTCACCTCCCCTTTTGGCGGTTGCAACACTGAATGCTGCCTCACGGGCCTCGCTACTGCTGACGCAGTCGCCATTCTCTTGGTGGGAGCGTCTTCCAGCTTGAACTGGCTTACCGCCGTGAGTAGTTGCTCCGCCTGCTCCTGGAGGGATTCAGCGGCGGCGGCGGCCTCCTCGACTAGGGCCGCGTTTTGCTGGGTGGTCTCATCCATCTGGGAGACTGCCTGGTTAACCTGCTCGATACCGCGACTCTGTTCCTCACTGGCGGCACTAATCTCGGCCATTAGGTCAGTAACACGCTTGACCGCTTGTACGATGTCTCCCATGGTCTGACCCGCCTGCCCCACCAGTCGGCTGCCGTTATTGACTTGGGTCGTTGACGCATCAATAAGTGATTTGATCTCCTTGGCCGCCGTAGCCGAACGACCGGCAAGACTGCGTACCTCCGCCGCAACCACCGAAAATCCCCGTCCCTGCTCTCCGGCGCGTGCAGCCTCAACTGCCGCATTGAGGGCCAAAATATTGGTTTGGAAGGCAATTCCATCAATAACTGAAATGATATCGGCGATCTTGGCGGAACTCTCTGTGATCGAACCCATGGTTTTCACCACCTGTCCCACCAGTTCGCCACCGCGTTCTGCTACGTCTCGTGCCCCTTGGGCAAATTGATTGGCCTGACCAGCATTGGCTGCATTCTGTTTGACGGTTGAGGTCAGTTCTTCCATGGTTGCCCCGGTCTCCTCTAGGGACGCGGCTTGCTGCTCGGTACGCTTGGAGAGATCGGTATTACCGACGGCGATCTCTCGGGAGGCTGAACCAATGGCCTCAGCCGCAGAACGAATATCCCCCACCAATGAACTCAACTGATGTGTGGTCACGTTGGTGTTTTCTCGAATCCGAGCGAAGGCTCCACCGTAGGTATTGTTGATGTGCGTGGTGAAATCGCCCTGCGCCATGCCCTCCAGTGCGTGCACGGTATCGGATACCGCCCCTTCCACCGTTACTAACAGTTGATTAAGGGCCTCCCCCAGACCTCGCAAGAATCCTTCTTTTCCGGAAAGGTTGATGCGTTGCGTTAGGTCGCCGGACTGGGCGGCACGAACCATTGCCTCGATCTCGTCCTGGACGCGCTTGATATCGGTGCAATCAGACCACTCTACCACGCTGCCCAGGCGTTCCCCCTGAGCGTCGCTCACCGGATTCGCCACCAGATCGAAGCTACGCCCGCCAATGGCAACATGGGCACGATAGGTAGCACGCAGCTCCCCCAGCAAGCGACGCTGATGGGCTGGGTTGCGGTGGAACTCATCAAAATTGCGCCCTAATAAATCTCGAGCCGAAAAATTGGGGAGATCCTTGCGGATATCGGCCTCAGCGTGGGCCATCATCTCCACCACTGCACGGTTGAGATAAATAAGCTTGCCATCCGGGTCGGCAATCATAACGTTGGTTGAGACGTGATCCAGCGCCGTTTGTACCCGCAATGCCGCTTCGGCGCGCCGCTTTGCCTCAGTCATATCGACGGAGAGTTTTATCTGCATCGCCTTGAGGGCGAGCATCAGGCGTCCCAGCTCATCGCGGCGTTGCACCTCGATCCGCTGATCGAAGCGTCCCTCGGCAATGGCGTTGAAATGGCGTATCGCCTCAGCCAACGGGCGACGCACCGAGCGCAACCCAAACCACACCATTGCTAGCAATAACCCCACAACCCCCAACGCCTCCATCCCGTGGGACAAGATCTCATCCCAGACGGCTGCGTCTACGTCATCCACGTAGATACCGGAACCGATGACCCATTCCCAGGGCTCAAAACCCTTGACATAAGAAAGTTTAGGTACTGGCTGAGTTATTCCTGGTTTGGGCCACTGGTACGCCACGAACCCCGCTTTTACGGTACGTACTACGTGCACGAACTCAACGAATAGGTGTTTACCTAAAGGATCGGTGATATCCGTTATATCCTTGCCCTCCAATTCCGTTTGGTATGGATGCATTACCATGCGTGGTTGGAGGTCGTTGACCCAGAAGTAGCCTTGGGCACCGTAGCGCAGTCCACGCAATGCCGTGAGTGCGGCCGCCTTGGCTACGTCATCCGTCATTCGTCCGGCCAATCGCTCATGGTAGAAATAATCCACCACGCCATAAGCGGTTTCGACCGCATGTTGAGCAGTCTCGCGGTGCGCTTGCATGAAGACGTCGCGTTCATCATTAAGCCATCGGCTAAAGGTAATCCCAGCCGCAAGTAGGAACAGGAGCAACGCCACCACGACCCGCCCTTGTAGGCTCAGGTGATGTAGTGCGGTCTTAGCCCGTGTGAGGAACCCTGGACCCTTGGCGCGCCCAGCGTTCATCTCTCGGTAGGTGTGTTCAACCTCCTCGATTTGAGCACGACTCGGCTTTTTGCGTACCGACATATAACCCACCGTCTGCCCGTTTTCGTGGATGGGCGTAACGTTGGCCTCTACCCAATAAAAATCGCCACTTTTGGTGCGATTTTTAACTAATCCGGTCCAGGGTTCGCCGCGTTTGACTGTCGCCCAAAGGTCGGCAAAAGCGGCCGCCGGCATATCGGGGTGGCGCACGAGATTGTGGGGAGACCCCAATAATTCTTTCTCGCTAAAACCGCTGATGGCCATAAATTCGGCGTTAGCGTAGGTAATGACTCCATTGAGGTCCGTTTTGGATACGAGTTGGATGTTCTCGCGAAATTCTCGTTCCGTCGTGGTTACTGGCATATTCATACGCATGGCATGAACTCCTCGATCACTGTTGGGCAAGAGTGCGGCGGGCCAGTGTATTTTCATCCACTAAGGCCATTTCTCGACTTGTCATAAGTCGTTCGATATCTACCAAAATGAGCATACGCCCCTCAGTCGTACCTAATCCCATCAGGTATTGAGTATCCAAAGCATTACTAAACTCCGGCGCCGGTTTAATCTGATCTAGGGTAAGGCTAACAACATCCGAGACCCCATCGACAACCACCCCGACAATCCGACCAGAGAGATTGAGCACAATAACTACCGTGCGTTCATGATATTCGGCATTACCTAATTGAAACTTTACACGCAGGTCCACAATAGGAACAATGGCGCCACGCAGATTGACGACACCTTTGATAAAAGGCGGCGTATTGGCAATTGGTGTTACTGGGTCATAACCACGGATCTCCTGCACTTTCAGGATTTCTACGGCATACTCCTCATTTCCCAGTGTAAAAGTGAGAAATTCGCGCGCGCTGTGTGCAATGTCAGCGGAGCGAATCGCTTGGGCAGTCATGGTTCGGACCTCGTTATTAGAATCGGGAATAACCTTCTTTGATTCAGGATACACCAAGAAACTGCTTATATTTTTAGAAGAAGATCAGTTTTCTGTCTACCGGCTCGATACTCATTCATGTTTGGTTGGACCTGAGAAAGCGCACTGAGGTACGAAACGCACCAGTCGTGAATGATGCGTTGACTCATTTAAATACTATGCTCTGCACGACTTTATGCTAGTGGTCCCAAACATACCCTGGATTTCTTTGCAAACCTGGTTGTGTTAGAACACAGTACACGACCCAATTGAGCATGGAACTGTATCCAACTTAAGTTTCCAGCTAACCAACGATGAAACCGCCACTCCGGCAATCCCTGCCGGAATGACGGTTGAATTGGAGCATTAGGTAGCACTTAAGTTAATTATCCAGCGATTCCTGTACGGGTGGCGCGACGCACTAGATAGCCCACATCTAAAATCAGCGCGACTCGACCATCACCCATGATAGTTGCACCAGAAATACCGTCAACACGACGGAAATTAGATTCCAGACTTTTGATGACGACCTGATGCTGACCCACGAGTTGATCTACGAATAGCGCAATGCGCCGCCCTTCGGCTTCTAACAGGACCAAGATGCCTTCCTCTGGAGTACGCACGGTAGGAGTAATCCCAAGCACTTCGTACAGGGGCAGAACAGGCAAATATTCGCCACGTACCTGTACTACCTGACTGCGCCCCGCGACGGTACGAATATCGGCAACCTGCGGGCGCATTGATTCCATGATATAACCCAGTGAGATGATAAAAATCTCCGCGCCCACGGCGACCGAAAGACCATCCAGAATCGCCAAGGTTAGGGGAAGGCGCACAGTAAAGGTGCTCCCTATTCCTTGCATCGAGTTGATATCAACGGTTCCGCCCATATCCTGGATATTGCGGCGGACGACATCCATACCCACGCCCCGCCCCGAGACGTCTGTAACCTGGTCTGCGGTGGAAAACCCTGGGGCGAAGATGATCTGCCAAACCTCTTGGTCAGACATTCCGTCGTTCACGGATAAACCACGCTCCCGGGCCTTTGCCAGAATACGTGCACGATTAAGCCCTGCACCATCGTCGTGAACCTCAATGACCACATTCCCCCCCTGATGGGAGGCGGAAAGTGTGATATGCCCCAAGCGATCCTTTCCCCGTGCGGCTCGCACATCCGGGGCCTCAATACCGTGGTCCAGACTATTGCGGATCAAGTGAGTAAGGGGGTCGGTAAGTTTCTCGGTGAGCCCCTTATCTAGCTCTGTACCTTCACCCAAGGTGGTAAGTTCCACCTGTTTCCCAAGCTTTCCCGCCAGGTCTCGTACCAAGCGCGGAAAACGGCTAAACACCACGCTGATCGGCATCATGCGAATCGACATGACGCTCTCTTGTAGGTTACGGGTATTGCGGTCGAGTTGATCGAGTCCCGCTTGCAGGCGAACGGTCCAAGTTGGGTCTAGCTGAGAGGCAACCTGCGCCAACATGGATTGGGCGATGACCAGTTCCCCTACCAAATTCATGATCTGGTCAACCTTCTCTACACTCACCCGAATCGAACTGCTCTCGGCCTTATGAGTCGGTGATTTGGCCGCAGAGATTGGCGTTGGAGTGGCCGCCGGTTTGGTGGCAACCATCGGTTCTAGTGTGGTGGAGGGAGCAGATGCAACCACCAGCGCCTCTGCCCCAGAATCTGTGGATGTAGGGGCACCAGGCGCGTTGGGAAAGAAGCCGTAGGGCACGACGGTAGAGGAAGGAGTAGTTGCCACCGTCGATTTTGGTGTAGCGGGGGGGACGGCTACCGACGTAACAGGGGCTCCAGGTGCGTCGGAAAAGAAACCGTAGGATGTATCAACGGCGACTAATGGCACGGAGATGGTCGACGGCACGCCGGGAGCGTCCTCGAACAAACCGTAACCAGGATCCGCCAACACGGAGGGGCTCCCTGGAGCGCCATCGAAGAAACCAAAATCAGCCTCCTCGGCGGACATCGTGGCCTCAATGTCGAACAATGGCGCAAAGAAACCATAACTGGTCTCGGTTTCTACCTCCTCAGGGAGTGGTTCGAGGTAGATCTGCGCGGGGTCGGCGTAAAAAGCCAGGTCCTCTTGGATATCCTCGCCACTGTCGAGGGTAAAGAGGTGAATTTCCCAACTCCCCTCAACACTTTCATCAACCGGACGTTGCACCACATTTACGGTGCCATGCCGCTCCCACTCTTCCAACAAGGGGGTTAGCCCTCGTTTCGCGGCCTCTGCCGGGAGGACAAAACGCAGCCGCCAACGATGTAACTGAGCAGGCTCGTTCCCGGACTCGTTGTGTAGGGAAGAAGACAGGTGCATGGACTTGGCCGGGGTCGTCAGGAACCTCTCCAACCGTTGAATCACCGCATCGGCGGCCGCAGGATCCACGATCTGTCCGGCACGGTGTCCCGCGAGCTGCCCCTGGATGGCGTCCACAGAGGCGAGGAAGGTGTCCACCATCTCACGGGTGGGCTGCATCTCACCCTTGCGCAAAAGGTCCAACACCGATTCCAGGACATGAGTCAACCCAGCCATGTCAGTAAAACCAAAGGTCCCACTGCCTCCCTTAATGGAGTGGGCCGCTCGAAAGATGGCATTGAGGACATCAGGCTCAGGGGCTTCTAGATCCAGCCCGACGAGTAGATGCTCCATCTCCGCCAAGTGTTCAGTGGTCTCATCAAAAAGGGCGGCGTGAAAGATGCTGAGGTCGATACTCATGCGTTCGCTCCGGGGCGAGAAAATATGCGGCAAAGCCGCACCGCCGTTCAGCCGATCATCAGCATATCGGAATGCTGTTTGACTTTATTAAAAAGTCACAGGGCAGTAGCCATTCAAAAACACACCAAGATTTTTCTTATCATACAAAAATCACTTAATGTTCTTGAATTCTTGATTCTCGACAGTTCTCTAGCCAATTACCTTCTTTACAACTTCCAGTAATTTTTGAGGGTCGAAAGGTTTGACCAGCCAACCCGTAGCCCCCACTGCTCGACCTTGGCTTTTCATCGCGTCGCTGGATTCGGTAGTGAGCATCAAGATGGGTACGGTTCGATATTGGGGGGTAGCGCGTAGGTTTTTAATCATAGTCAGACCATCCATGCCCGGCATATTCTGGTCGGTAAGCACCAGATTGACGGGATTGGATCGGGCCTTACTTAGACCATCATTGCCATCCACCGCCTCCATCACTTGATATCCCGCCCCCTTGAGGGTGAAAGCGATCATCTGACGAATCGAACTGGAATCGTCTACTGCAAGAATAAGTTTTGCCATTGCTGAATTCCCCCGGAAACTAGAAAAGTTCGACATCCCCAGCGGCCATCTGTTGCTGGGATACGGCGATATGTTCGGTTTTGGTGAGCAGATCGGCGGTCTCGGCGATGGCATCACGCAAACGTTCAATCCGTCCATGGTAAGTGGATGCCAGAGGTTCTCCCTCTATTTCAGATCGATCGATAGCGCGAATGCCGGAGAGGAGGGCGACCATACCATTAACTCGCCGCTCCAGATGTTCGATAAGCTGATTGGTCAGGTCTTCGAATTGAAGCGCCGTTACCGCGAGGTTGACACTGCCACGGACCTCGGTGCTGATGCGGGAGATATTGGCAACGCTGGTCTGAACCTCTTGGTCGAAGCGCTCTACCTCCGTCATCACCTCGGTAATTTTGATCTTGGACTGCAAGGCAAAATTCATATCGTGGGAGGCCAGATCGCCGCTCGCCTGCATAGCCCCCTCCAAAGCACCGTGGACTTCACCCACATGGGTACGAATTTGACCGCTAAATTGCGCGGAGTGTAATGAGAGTTTGCGAACTTCATCAGCCACCACCGCAAAACCTCGTCCCGCTTCCCCAGCGCGTGCCGCCTCAATGGCCGCATTGAGGGCGAGTAGGTTAGTCTGCTTGGCGATGTTTTCTACGCCTTCCACATCGGTGAGAATTGAGGTCACGGTTCGATTCACATCATCCATGCGTTGCGCAATCTTCACGCTGTACTTACTAATATGAACAATGGATTCGATATATTTTGTCATGGTCTCGCCGGTTTGGCGCACAAACTCGCTGATATTGATATTATTGGTGGCATTATTGGCGAGGGACGCATTACGTTGCGCCAAGATGGGCACGATCAAGTCCTCCTGGTGCCGAGTCATGGCCTCCATGCTTTTGAAACTTTCGGTAAGTTTCTGCACGGCATCGCGGAGGAGGCGCCTTACCTGGGCCAGTTCCGTACCAAAATTACCAATCTGCATATCAAAATGCTGGGCGAACTCCTCCAATAGGGCATGGAATTCGTCGGTGAGTTGATTGAGATCCGCTAATTCAGCGCTACGGATCTGTCCATGCTGTTCACGAAAGCTTCCGACAATGCTGGAGGCGACCCAACCGGCAGTAACCAACACCACAGCCAACAGGTGTAGAAGGGGGACATCGGTAACCAACACCATGAGACAACCGAAACCACCACAGGCCAGACTGATGAGCAGAGGCTTTTGGTACACGGGTACTCCTCTTCTTCGGGACGCCCCCTCCCCCTAAATTAGGTGGGAGCGTCAGACAGACATGGCGCGGCACGGCGCGGTGTGATTGAATCCTCATCCACGACCCCACCTACCGGGAACCGCCGATGACCCTACATATTGTCCCCACTCGCCCCTTCTCTGGCCAGCGCCCCGGAACCTCCGGTCTGCGCAAAAAAGTGACCGTCTTTGAGCAACCCCACTATCTGGAAAATTTCGTCCAGGCGGTATTCGATACCCAAGCTGGGCTTGTTGGCGGCATCTTAGTCGTGGGAGGCGATGGCCGTTATTATAATCACAGTGCCATTCAGATCATTCTTCGCATGGCAGCCGCTAACGGGGTGGGGCGCGTTCTGGTCGGACGTCGTGGCATCCTCTCCACTCCTGCCGCCTCCTGCCTAATTCGTAAGCACCGTGCTGCCGGAGGATTAATCCTCTCCGCCAGTCACAATCCGGGCGGCCCAGACGGCGATTTCGGTATCAAGTTCAACACCGATAACGGTGGACCCGCCCCCGAAAAAGTGACCGAGGCCATCTATACCCAAACCCAGAAGCTGGAGGTCTATCGAACCATGGATACCCCTGAGGTAGACCTGGGAACGCTAGGCGGAAGTCTCCTCGGGCCAATGGCGGTGGAAGTCATCGACTCCGTGGCGGATTATGCCGTACTTATGGAATCACTGTTCGATTTTGATGCCATTGGTCGCTTGCTGCAAGATGGTGTCTTTCGGATGTGCTTCGATGCTATGCACGCGGTTACCGGTCCCTACGCCCACGCCATCCTTGAGGATCGACTCGGCGCCCCGGCGGGCACGGTGATTAATGGGGTACCCCGGCTGGACTTCGGTGGTCACCACCCTGACCCCAATCTGGCCCATGCCTCCGAACTGTTAGCGCTCCTGAGTGGCGACAACGCGCTCGATTTTGGGGCCGCCTCCGACGGCGACGGGGATCGTAACATGGTCCTCGGTCGAGATTTTTTTGTAACCCCCAGTGATAGCCTCGCACTCATCGCCGCCCATGCCCACCATATACCTGGTTATCGTAGCGGTTTGGCCGGTATCGCTCGCTCCATGCCCACCAGCGCCGCCGCTGACCGAGTAGCCGCCCACCTTGGTATCCCCTGCTACGAAACTCCTACCGGATGGAAATTTTTCGGAAACCTCATGGATGCAGGTAAAGTTACCCTGTGCGGCGAGGAGAGTTTTGGTACGGGGTCGAGCCATGTACGGGAGAAAGATGGCCTCTGGGCCGTATTATTTTGGCTGAATATCTTGGCAGTACGCCGACAAAGCGTGGAAAAGATTGTGCGTTACCACTGGCAACAATTTGGACGCAACGTCTATTCCCGTCACGATTATGAGGGCATCGACAGTAATTCTGCTCAGGAACTCATGGCCCACCTTCTCCTGTCCCTGCGCGACCTGCCGGGCCGTTGTTATGGTGAACATCGGATCCTCTACTGCGACGATTTTAGCTATTCCGACCCAGTGGACGGCAGTCTCAGTACTGGTGGCGGTATTCGAATCGGTTTTGAGGATGGCGCCCGAATCGTCTATCGCCTTTCTGGGACCGGTACCGAGGGCGCCACACTACGAATCTACTTGGAATCTTACGAACCCAACGTTATCCATCATTCACTGGATGCCCAAGTCACTCTTGCCCCTTTTATACAGATTGCGGAAACGATTGCCGAAGTTCGTAGACGTACCGGGCGAAAACATCCCGATGTGATTACTTAACCAAAATTGCTACCCACAACTCATTAGGTCATCATTCCGGCAAGGATCGCAGGAATTCAGACACCCCGGATGATTTAGTCGGTAATTTACATTCCTGCGTCTTGGATTTCGACAGTCCCCGTTGGAATGACGAATGGGTAACGACTTGGGTTAATTATCCGAGTATTTCTGTTAACCATACTCAAACAGACTTCCCAATGAAAGATAAAACCATTATTCCGAATAATCGCGAGCGACTGATGCGCGAAGGAGATTTTATCGTCTCCAAGACAGATACTCGCGGAATAATTATCTACGGAAATCCAATTTTTATCGAATTTTCTGGCTATACAGAGCAGGAACTCCTGGGGACCCATCACAACATTATTCGCCATCCTGACATGCCACGCGCGGCGTTTAAATTGGCATGGGATACCATCAAAACGGGCAAGGAATTCTTCGGTTATGTTAAAAATATGTCTAAGGATGGTAGCTTCTACTGGGTGTTCGCCCACATTACTCCAGATCTTGGACAGAATGGAGAAATTGTTGGGTACTATTCGGTGCGCCGTTGCCCGAAACGGGGCGCCATCGAGAAAATAGAACCGATTTATCGGAAGATGTTGGCTGCTGAACAAACCGTTGGCGCCAGACAAGCTATTGAGGCGAGTACCAAGGTATTACTCGATGTACTCAATTCAATAGGAACAAGCTATGAAGAACTGGTTTTCACACTCTGAAGTGCGGCGCTGGCTGGCCTTTGCTCTCCTATTAATTGGGGCGGGGCTGGCCTTTCTCGGGCCAGGGTATGCCCTTGCCTCATTGTTGCCAGCAGCCTCCTTACTGCTCCTGCCAATGGCAACCACAAACGATGAATTAGGCGAAATTAACCACCTGTTGGGCGAGGTTCGAGATGGACGATTGGTTTTCCGTTTGCCTCATTCTTATGCCAACCCCTCACTGGAGAGAATTCGCGCCAATATCAATTCTAGCCTCGATCAAACCGAAACCGCTTTTCGCGAAATGCTAGGAGCGATGGAATCATCCGCCGGCGGTGATCATTGGCGACGGTTACAAATCTCTGGTCTACACGGCACTTTCAAGAGTGTGTTAGAACAAATGCAAGTGCTCCTTGACCGGCTGGAACAATCACGAGAGGCGACTATTCGGGAGGCGCTACTGTCGAGAATTTTTCTGCGCTCGGAGCGTGGCTTGTCCGTTGCTATTGGTCGTGTTAGTGAAGCCCTTGAGGAAGTTTCCACCGACTCCTCTCAAGTTGAACTTCGCGCCCATGCCTTCTCTGATTCTTCTGCCACCATGTCCAATGCTGCGGAATCTATGTCTGAAGCCCTTGGGCGAGTTCAGACATCGACCGAAAACGGTGCAGGGTCACTGGTTCAACTCAACGAAAAAACGGAAGCCATAAAAGGACTGACCAATCAGATCAATCAAATCGCGAAACAAACCAATCTCCTGGCCTTGAATGCCGCTATCGAGGCGGCGCGTGCGGGTGAATCAGGCCGAGGTTTTGCTGTGGTTGCCGATGAGGTGCGTAAACTCGCTGCGCAGGCCCAGCAGGCGGCAGTAGAGATTGCCCAAGCCATTGCGGCAGTTTCATCCGCCATGGATGAGGTTTCTTTACAAATCGGTGGTCTTAGTGAGGCGGTATCCAGTGCCCGCACTACCGCCGATTCCTTCAGTCACGAACTGGCCAATTCTTCCAGTTCGGCTAGCGTCGTCGAAGAACTGGCTAGTGCGATAGGCAAAGGCGCTGGGGTTATGGAAACATCCATGCGTATGGTTGCCCTGGCCCAGAAGGCTCGCTCCGATGTTAATTCCATTATAAACGGCGAAGTCGTTGACATCACCAATCTATCTGATATCGAACAACATGCCTTGAAAACAGCTAACTCCGCGCAATGGAAAAAAGGCAGTAACGAAAGAGATGCGCTATTAAAAATTTATGAGGAATTATTTTCTTATATCGAAAACGGTATGAGTATCTCCAAATGAACTAGGCTAATTTAATCCAAATTGCAGCCTAGTAAACTAATCCAAGTTGCTACCTACAGTCTCAATCTGTAATTCTTCCCAGACAGGTGATTTTTTGATCGCCCCCCCAACTCCTCCCGTTTGGAGGGGGAGAAAACAACGCCAACCATTGATATTGGCCACTAAAACTGAAAATTCTCACTCCCCCTCCCAACGGGAGGGGGTTGGAGGGGGGGGGCGATCAAGACATAGACATTATCGGAAACCTCACCCCCCTGCCCCCCCTCTCCTTAACAGGAGAGGGGGAGAATTATTCCGTTGTTATGCTTAACTCCTGAACGGAACAGGCAAAAAATCTCCCCCTCTCCTGTTAAGGAGAGGGGGGCGGGGGGTGAGGTTTTGGGTTTCCGATAATGTCTATTACTCAATGCAGGTAGCAACTTGGGTTAAACTGTTGAGTCGTCATTCTGGCAGAAATTGGCAGAATGGCACATAGATGACAACCTGAGTAAGCGACTGAGCAATCTCTCGGTCTATGAATAACTTCCGTTTCTGACGTCCCCCATAAATTTAAATCCACACAAAACAACCACATAGCGATCCATTGATTCTATTTCGTTATCGATAGATACTGTGCCTCCATCGTACGATACGTTCTGCCATGTCTCGCCATTCCCTTGATGCTCGCCACCTCCTCTGTCCCATGCCCGTGATCCGCACTCAAAACCGAATAGCCACGCTCGCCTCTGGGGAGGTATTGGAGGTGGTTGCCACTGACCCTGGGGCCTTGATGGATATCCCTGCCTGGGTCCGAATCAACGGTCATCAACTCCTGGGGACCCGCCGCGAAGGTCGCGAGGTTTTCGTGGTTATTGAGGTAGGTGAATCGTGATCTCCTCCGAGAAGACCAACCTCCAGCGTTACCAAGAAGCTCAACGGGCCAATTGGGTTGGGGCCTTTGCCGATACCATTCTTACCGTGGTTAAATTAGTCTTCGGGGTTATTGGACAGTCGCAATCGCTCCTCGCCGATGGATTTCACTCCCTGGCTGACGTGATGGCCGACCTGCTCATTCTGTTTGCGGCCTGGCGTGGTCGGGAAGGTCCTGACGCCGAACATCCCTACGGTCACGCCCGCATCGAGACTGCTGCCTCTGTGGGTATGGGGTTGATTCTGTTTCTCATCGCCGTTGGACTCATGCGGGACGCTGTAGAACGCCTCTTCAATCCCTCTCAACTCATGATCCCCGATCGGGTCCCGCTCCTCATCGCGGGTCTCGCCCTGCTGATCAAGGAGTTGCTTTACCGGTACACCCTCGCGCTGGCGCGTCGCCACCGTTCTCAGCTCCTTCAAGCCAATGCCTGGCATCACCGCTCCGACGCGGTTTCCTCCCTGGTCGTGCTGGTAGGCGTTGCGGGTACTCGAGCGGGGTTGCACTATCTGGACGCAATAGGAGCAGTACTGGTAGGGCTAATGATCATTCACGTCTCCTGGGAATTGTCGTGGAATGCCATGCGTGAGCTGGTCGATACCGGACTGTCGAAGGAACAAGTAGCAACTATCGATCGTGCCATTCGAGCAGTAGACGGAGTGAAGGCCCTGCACATGTTACGTACCCGCCACATGGGAGCCGGAGCCTTTGTCGATGTTCATATTCTCTTGGAAAACCCAGAAATCAGTGTCTCTGAAGGGCACCAGGTGAGTGAGACAGTGCGTGCCAAACTCATCAGAGAGATCGAAGAAGTAGCCGACGTAACAGTCCACATCGACTCGGAAGACGACGAAAAACAATCCAGTTGCGTCTCCCTCCCGTTACGCGACCAAATCATGCTCCGAGTCCACAAGGTATGGCACGATGTCGAAGCTGCCCAATACTCCCGAGAGGTGGTCCTCCACTATCTGGCCGGACAGATCCATCTGGACGTAGTCCTACCACTCTCCCTGTTGGAGGAGAACGGGGATGTCTCGCAGCGTGCCCATCAGATCGAGACCACTCTCCAGCAGGCAGCCCTGTCCGACCCCGACCTTGGCCGCATCCGGGTGCGTTTCGAGTGACAAATTCCGCCATATTTTGGTGCAACCCACACTCGAAGCGCCCTAAAATAGCGCCCCCCCCCCCCTTCCCACTACATCCTCCCGAGACTCCGGGTAGAATATCCGTAGGCAATGAATCAACATACCGTACCGAGATAACTGCCTAGCCCCTTGAGCCCTTTTGGTCAGGGGGTGATGGTGTGAGTCGTGGGGAGTACTGAGTCACGAGACACACCCTGTGGTCTGGCATAATTCGTGTTTACTTCGGTGTCCCTAGATCTAACCCGTCTGGCCCGCGGGGAGGTCTCAATATCAGGCCAATCCTCTTAACGGAGAGTAGATAGATGTCCCCTGCTGATGTGCTCAAGACAATGCAAGAACAAGAGGTGAAGTTTGTCGATTTTCGCTTCACCGATACCCGCGGGAAGGAGCAGCACGTCACCGTCCCAGCGAAGACGGTCAACGAAGATGCCTTCACCGACGGTAAGATGTTTGATGGCTCCTCGATCTCTGGCTGGAAGGGTATCCAGGAGTCCGACATGATCCTGATGCCCGAGGCTAGCTCGGCGGTGCTCGACCCCTTTACCGACGAGCCTACCCTGAATCTGCGTTGCGACATCATCGAGCCAAGCACCATGGAAGGCTATGATCGCGACCCACGCTCGCTGGCTAAACGTGCCGAGGCCTATCTACAGTCCACGGGGATTGCCGATACCGCCTTCTTCGGCCCCGAGAACGAGTTCTTCATCTTTGACGACGTGCGCTGGGGTGCCGACATCTCTGGGAGCTTCTGCAAGGTAGACTCCGAAGAAGGCTCTTGGAATACGGAGCGAGCCTACGAAGGTGGCAATCTGGGTCATCGCCCCTCAGTAAAGGGAGGCTATTTCCCGGTACCTCCGGTCGATTCTCAGCACGACATCCGTGGTGCGATGTGTTTGGCCCTGGAAGATATGGGGCTCGAGGTTGAGGTCCATCACCACGAGGTGGCTACTGCGGGTCAGAACGAGATCGGTGTCAAGTTTGGGACCCTGGTACGCAAGGCCGATGAAGTCCAGATCCTGAAGTACGTGATCTGGAATGTCGCCAAGTCCTATGGCAAAACCGTCACCTTCATGCCCAAGCCGATTGTCGGTGATAACGGTAGCGGTATGCATGTCCACCAATCGCTGGCGAAAGACGGCGTTAACCTCTTTACCGGCAACCTCTACGGTGGCCTGTCAGAGACCGCCCTCTACTACATCGGTGGCATCATCAAACACGCTCGTGCCTTGAACGCCATCACCAACCCAACCACCAACAGCTACAAGCGCTTGGTGCCGGGCTTCGAAGCCCCGGTGATGCTGGCCTACTCCGCCCGCAATCGTTCCGCATCGATCCGCATCCCCTACGTCACCAATCCCAAAGCACGGCGTATTGAAGTGCGTTTCCCTGACTCCATGGCCAATCCCTATCTGGCCTTCTCGGCCATGATGATGGCCGGACTGGATGGCATCATGAATAAGATCCATCCTGGCGCCCCCATGGACAAGGACCTCTATGACCTGCCCGCCGAGGAAGAGAAGAATATCCCGAAGGTCTGCCATGCCCTGGATATGTCCCTGGAACACCTGGACAAGGATCGCGCCTTCCTCACCGCTGGTGGCGTGTTCAGCAACGATCTGATTGATGCCTATATCGAACTCAAGCAGCAGGATGTCACGCGTCTCCGCATGACTACCCACCCCATTGAGTTTGATATGTATTTCAGCCTTTAATCCGAGACATCGAAAAATCTTCTTTAGTAATTAGAAGAAAAAATTTCGATGTTTTGAATTTTACCGAGGGTTGAGTCGCCGCCTAACTTTTCAACCTAGCGGAATCCATTCCGCTGGCTGAAAA